>JAYTKG010000001.1:0-3351 GCA_043730435.1 Acidimicrobiia bacterium
GTCCCTCTCAGTTGTTCGAAAATTGCTCCACAGTGTTCTGACGATCCGCCGTATCGATGTGGTCCCCGGGGAGAATTGGTATCGCGCCGCCAGGCGCGCGATACAGTGCGGGTTCGACCGTGAAGTCAGTCCTGTGAGGCTGGCACGGAAGGAGAGGGATGCCTGATTCTGGTACTTCTGCGGCGAATTTCGCCCGGAACGAAGTGCTTTCCGCCACTGATGTTGGCCGAGCCGCCGCCCGTATCGCCCACGAGATTGCCGAGAAGAACCGTGGCCTCAATGGCTTGGTGCTCGTCGGTATTCAACGGGGTGGCGTGTGGATGGCCGACATGATTGTCGATGCCATCGAACGCAACGAAGGTGTTCGCGTACCCCACGGCATGATCGATGTCTCCATGTACCGAGACGACATCGGCCTGCGTCCCGTTCTTCCCACAACAGCAAGCAGCGTGCCCGCTATCGACGGCAAGATCGTCATCCTGTGCGATGACGTGCTCTTCACCGGCCGTACCATTCGCGCCGCTCTTGACTCGCTCAACGACTACGGCCGAGCCCGCGCCGTGCAGCTTGCGGTCATGGTCGATCGTGGCCATCGAGAGCTTCCGATCCGGCCCGACTACGTCGGTAAGAACCTGCCCACATCGCGGGATGAACGAGTGAGCGCTTCACCGGACGGTGTCGTGATCGAGAAGCCGTTATGAGCGTTCGCCATCTTCGCTCCATCGACGAACTCACCGCCGAGGGCATCCGCTCGCTCCTCGATCTCACCGATCACATGGCCGAGATCAACGCCCGCCCCATCCCCAAGGTTCCGGCCCTACGAGGCAAGACCGTCACGCATCTCTTTTTCGAGGATTCCACCCGCACCCGGCTGAGCTTTGAAGCAGCTGCAAAGCGGCTGTCGGCCGATGTCATGACGTTCAGCGTGTCCACCTCAAGCGTGAAGAAGGGCGAGAGCCTTCGTGACACGGTGGAGACCATTGAGGCCATGGGTATTGACGCCATCGTGGTGCGTCACGGGTCGTCGGGCGTGCCATGGCAACTGGCTGAGTGGACCGACGCGTCCATCGTGAACGCGGGCGACGGCTGGCATCAGCACCCGACCCAGGCGCTGCTCGATGCCTACACCATTCGCCAGCATGCCAAGAAGCCGTTTGAGGACATGAACATCGCCATTATTGGCGACATCAAGCACAGCCGAGTCGCTCGCTCCAACGTGGATGCCTTCACCAAACTCGGAGCCCGCGTGACCTTGGTCGGGCCACCCACCCTCATGCCGCCTTCGCTTGCAGGCTGGCCGGTGGATGTGTCGTATTCGCTCGATGACGTGGTGGCCACCACCGACGTTGCCTACTGCCTGCGTATGCAGCTCGAACGCCAAGACCAGGCACTCGTGCCCTCGCTGCGTGAGTACGCAACGGTGTGGGGACTCACGCCCGAACGCGCCGATCGCCTGCCCGAAGGTGCGCTCATCATGCATCCGGGCCCCATGAACCGCGGGGTAGAAATCGCGCCCGAAGTGGCCGATCGCCCGAACTCGGTCATCCTCGACCAGGTCCACAACGGCGTCGCCGTCCGCATGGCCGTCTTGTACTGGCTGCTCGGCAGCGGCGTCTCTCTAGGAGGAGAAGCATGACTGATCTCGTCATCAAGGGCGGCCGTGTTATCGACGCCTCAGGGTCGCGGATGGCCGACGTCGCCATCGAAAACGGCGTGATCGTTGCGGTCGGTTCTGACCTGAGCGGCACGCGCGCGCTCGATGCCGCTGGTTGCGTGGTGTCGCCCGGACTGGTCGATCTCCACACGCACTTGCGGGAGCCGGGTAAGGAGGAGGCCGAGACCATCGAGACCGGCTCACGGGCTGCGGCCTTGGGCGGATTCACTGCGGTGCTGGCGATGCCGAACACGACACCTACCATCGACTGCGCGGCACTCGTGCGCGAAGTGCAGCACCTCGGACGCGCAGCGCGTCTGGCCGATGTGTACGTGTCGGGCGCCATCACCATCGGCCGCAAGGGCGAGCAACTCGCGCCGATGGCCGAGATGGCAGCGCTCGGCGTGCGCATGTTCACCGACGACGGAACCGGCGTGCAGGACACGCGTCTCATGCGGCGGGCCATGGAGTACGCCAAGGGCCTCGGCGTGATCCTGTCGCAGCATTGCGAAGACGATGCACTGGCCAGCGGGGGAGCGATGCACGAGGGCGAATGGTCGAGCCGCCTTGGCCTTTCCGGCCAACCGCATGAGGCCGAAGAAGTGATGGTGATGCGTGATCTCGCGCTCGCCCGTCTGACCGGTGCGCGCATCCACTTCCAGCACCTTTCAACGGCGCGAAGCGTACAGATGGTGCACGACGCCCGCGCCGAAGGGCTGCTGGTATCAGCTGAGGCGACGCCGCATCACTTCACGCTCACGCACGCCGCGTGCGCGTCGTTTGATTCGGTGTATCGGGTCAATCCACCGCTGCGCACCGAAGCAGATGTGGCCGCGGTGAAGGCGGGTTTGCGCAGTGGTTGGCTTGACTGCATCGCCACCGATCACGCGCCGCACGCGGTTGATCGGAAGGAGAAGCCGTTCGCCGAAGCCCCTCCCGGCATGCTCGGGTTAGAGACGGCGCTAGCCCTTGCGCTTACTGAACTCGACATGCCGATCGAGAAGGTCTTGGCGCTCATGAGCTGGCAGCCCGCAGCTATTGGTGGCATGGGCGATACCCACGGTGCCATCGCCGTTGGTCGGGCAGCAAACCTTTGTGTGATCGACCCGCTGGCAACCTGGGTCGTTGATCGCACCAAGCTGGCCAGCCGCTCCACCAACACCCCGTTCGAAGGCCGCACCCTTCGGGGCCGCGTCCGCCACACCGTCTACAACGGGGACCCCGTGGTGATCGACGCCATCGCTCAACGCTGACCCGAACATGCGGCAGCTACTGCGTGTCACGAGCAGTAACCGCCGCAAGTTCGCACGAACACCACGAACACCAACCAAACGAACCGTGAAGCGGGTCCAGAGAGGCCCGCACGGAAGGAATCAAGATGAATGAATATGCACGCAAGCGAATGACTATGCAATGCTGGTCGGCATGATTCGCGAGGCGTTGTTGGTGCTATCCGACGGCGAGGTGTTCGAGGGCGAAGCCATCGGCGCGGAGATGCCTGTCGCCGCTGGTGAGGTCGTGTTCAACACGGTGCTCACCGGTTATCAGGAAGTGATCACCGACCCCAGTTACGCCGGGCAGATCATCACCTTCACCACGCCTCACATCGGGAACTACGGCGTGAACCTCACCGACTTTGAATCACGTCGCATCTTTTGCCGCGGGGTGATCGTGCGGGAAATGGCTCGTCGCCGCAG
>JAYTKG010000002.1:0-1577 GCA_043730435.1 Acidimicrobiia bacterium
CGTTCTCGACGGTCTGTCGATCGGGTCGATCTACGCTTTGGTCGCGCTCGGTCTCGTCGTTGTGTACCGCGGTACGGGTCACATCAACTTCGCGCAGGGTGAGATGGCGCTGTTCTCGACATTGATCACGTGGTGGCTGCACGACAAGGGAGTTCCACTCGTCCTGGCGATGGTCATCTCGGCGGCATTCGCCTTCCTCGGTGGCGCGGCCATCGAGGTGGGTCTGATGCGTCCCGCTGAGAAGCGGTCTGCGTTCGCGCCCGTTGTCATTGCCATCGGACTGTTCCAAGGTCTGAACTCTCTCAGCGGCTTGCTGTTCCCGAAGTCCGGTCAGGGTCTTGCCTTCCCCTCGCTGTTCCCGAACGACCCCGACGACTTCGTCACGATCTTCGGTGCGTCATGGCGCATCGAGCGGATCGGGGTTCTCGCCGTCGTGCTGGTGATCACTGCGCTGCTGTTCGCACTCTTCCAGAAGACGAAGATCGGTCTGGCCATGCGCACCGTCGCCAACAATCCGGTGTCGGCGAAGCTGGTCGGTGTGCCCACGAACAAGATCCTGATGTTCAGCTGGGCCCTGGCCGCGGTGATCGGGTCTGTTGGTGGCACCTTGAAGGCCGGCATCGACACCAACGTCAGCATCGGGTCGATGTTCTCGGTGTTCCTGATGGCCGCCGCTGCCGCAACGCTCGGCGGTCTGGACAGCCCTGGCGGCGCGGTGATCGGCGGCCTCAGCCTTGGTGTGGTCGAGAGTCTCGTCGGCAACTATCCGAAGAATTGGCCGGCCAGCGAGTGGATCGGTATCGAGACCAAGAGAGCGGTCGCCTTCCTCATCATCCTCGTCGTGTTGTTGCTGCGTCCGGCAGGCCTGTTCGGGTCGGTCAAGGTGGAGAGGGTCTGATCGTGGCGGTGAACGTCAGATCCGGCAGCGCCGTCCACTGGGTGTTGCGCGCAGTCATTGCTGTTTTGTTGGTGATACTGGTGTGGCGAATGGTCAGTGGTGCAGATCCGTCGAGCCTGGGCAAGTACACCGAGGCAATGGCTTTGGCCATCGCTGCGATCTCGCTGAACCTGCTGTTCGGCTTCAACGGTCAGATCTCGATCGGTCATTCGACGTTTGCCGGCATCTCGGCGTTCTTCCTCGGTTACTCGGTGCGGTTCTGGGACAACAAGCCGTTCGTCTCGTTGCTCGAGGCATGTGTGCTGTGCTTCGCGATCGGGATGGTCATCGGGCTACCCGCGTTGCGCTTGAAGGGCCCGTACCTTGCCTTGGTCACTTTGGCAATCGCCTACGTGTGGCCGACCGTGGCCGCGAAGTTCATCGATCGCAAGGTCACGCCCGTCACCGGCGAATCCGCGTTGACCAAGTTCCGCGTCAACCCACCGACATGGACCGGACTGAAGGCCACGCGAGACGATCGGGCGCTGTACCTGTTCTGGGTCGCGCTGGTGTTGATGGTGCTGTGCTACGTCGTCGTGCGCAACTTGCGCAAGAGCCGTGCCGGCCGGTCACTAGTCGCCGTTCGCGACAACGAAACTGCTGCGGCCGTGATGGGCGTCAACCTCTCCCACACCAAGAC
>JAYTKG010000003.1:0-11553 GCA_043730435.1 Acidimicrobiia bacterium
ACCTTGACCGACAAACCAGAAGAAGCCCTCCACATCATCGTCAAAACCGACGACGGGCGTGCGGTCGGCCACAAAGCTGCGCAGACCGGCCCACGACGACCGGACGTGACGAACATCAAACGTGGTGGCCATGTTGATGGTGTCGATGGCCATCGCAATGTCGACCTCCTCAGGTTTCGCATCGCATGGCTCAGAGGGAACCTCATCGGCAGGCGAGACGAGAATCTGTGCGCCTTCGGGCTTGAAATAGAAGGTGCCGTTGATGTCGCCTACGAGCGGTAGACGCTGCAGATCAAGCCCGGCCGGCGGTGCAAAGGTAAAAACGGTACGACGCAGCGGACGAATGTTCACCGGCATCACCCCGGCGAGTCCGGCAACGACGTCAGCCCAGGCGCCGGACGCATTGACCACGACGGCGGCATCGTAGGTATTGCCCGCGTGGTCGGCAACATGCCACCGGTTGCCGACGCGCTCCATTTTCGCGACGCCTGATGAGGTGTGGATCTCGCCACCGCGCCGACGCAGGCCGGTGGCGTACAGATCGTGCAACGCCGCCACATCAACCTCGCTGCCACCCGGCTCGAGGAGGCCAAGTTCCACCCAACCCGGCCGAAAGACATGGGCGAGTTCATCGACATCATTGGGTGTCAAGAGCTGCACCGGCACGAACTCGCTCACGGCGTCGGCCATGGCTCGAAGATCTTCGGCCTCACCCTGCGGCGCCACCCACAGCACGGTGATCGGTGAGAGCAACGAGTGTTCCAGCCCGTTCGGCGGTTCTTCCATGAACGAACGACTTGCCGTCGTGAGTAGTCGGATGGTGCGACCGCCATAGCTTTCAAGGAACGTTGCGACCGACCGACCCGTCGTGTGGAACGACAGTGTCGGCTCCATCTCGACCAAGCCGACCGATCGATCGGCGACCAACTCGTAGCCGATCGAGACGCCTGCCATGCCCCCACCGATGACCAGAACGTCGTAGCTCCCCATCTGCCAACCTTAGGCAAGCGGCGCGAGGAGACGCGTCACGCGTTCCAGTGCAGCACGCCCGCGGCGTTCAGCGGGTCTTTGATGAGTTGGCGCAGGGGGAGGCCCAGACCGTAGGTAAGGAGGTGGCGCGACGGCACGATGCGGACAAAGCAGATATCGGCCATGTCCAGTTCACCGTGACCCGTGATGGTTTTCAATTGGCCGGCTTGCACGAGGGCAACAACGTCGGCGTCACCTGCGTTGAGCAGTTCGGCAGTGGCCGCGAACTGGACGGTGGAAGGCGGGCCGACCGGAGCGCGGCGAATAGGTATGCAGACGAACACGTTCGGGTTCGCGGCGATATTGCGAGCCTTGCGACTGGCCCGGGAAGTGGTGACGTAGAGGCGGTTGTTGGCCATGGCGTACATGACGCCCGCAACGTGGGGTTGATTGGTGGGCGACGACGTTGCCAGTGTGCAGAAGGACCGCTTCCCGATTGCTCGTAGAACGTCGGTCAGAACGGGGTCGGTGGGATGGGGAGTTGTTGTCATGTCTCCAGTCAACGCCTCGGAGGTGAGACCCTCCATAGCCTGGAGGATCATTTCCATACGTAATCGTCTATGCTCCGTGCATGGACGTGATCTCCGGATTGCTCGACGGCCCTCGGGCCCAGGGCGCGTTCTTGCTGCGCTCGCTGCTGGAACCGCCGTGGTCGCTACGTATTCAGGACGAGGCGCCGCTCACGCTCGTGGCGCTGGTTCGCGGTCATGCCTGGGTGATATTCGATGATGCCGAACCCATCCGACTTGATGCGGGCAGCGTGGCCATCACCTGTGGCACCGATCGCTACACCGTCGCTGACTCGCCGGAGACGAAACCACAGATCATCATTCATCCGGGGCAGCGGTGCACCACACCCGACGGGTTCGATCTCCACGAAGCCATGAGCCTGGGCGTGAGATCGTGGGGCAATAGCCGCACCGGATCTACCGTCATGCTGACCGGTACGTATCAGTTCGAAGGCGAGGTCAGTCGGCGTCTGTTGGCCGCGCTCCCCACTCGACTGGCGCTGGATGCGGCGGCCTTGGACAGCCCGCTGGTCGAGATCCTGGCGAGCGAGATAACGCGTGATGCTCCGGGTCAGGCTGCGGTACTTGATCGATTACTCGACCTGTTGTTGATCACGACGCTGCGGACGTGGTTCAACCGTGCCGAGGCCAATGCGCCTGCGTGGTATCACTCGCACGGTGACGCCGTTGTTGGTCCGGCTGTTCGGTTGCTGCAGCACAATCCGTCGCACTCGTGGACCATTGCCTCGCTCGCCGCCGAGATCGGCGTTTCTCGGGCGACGCTTGCTCGCCGATTCACCGAGGTGATGGGCGAACCTCCCATGACCTACCTGAGTTCATGGCGACTCACCCTTGCCGCCGACCTCTTGAAGGAGCCCGATGCGAGCGTCACAAGCGTGGCCCGTGCGCTCGGCTACGCCAGCCCGTACGCGCTGAGCACGGCGTTCAAACGCACCCGCGGTATAAGCCCCATCCAACATCGACGTTTGGCCAGCAGCTCTTAGGCGAGTGGAGCGAGAAGGGAAGTATCTCCGAGATTCTCCTTGACCTTCATGCTGGCTTGAAGGTTTACACTGCCTACATGAAGACGGGATATCGAATCGCGGAGGTGGCAACCCTCGCAGGGGTCTCAGCCGCAACGCTGCGCTACTACGAGCAGATTGGGCTGCTGCCCGCGGCCGCTCGAACGAGCAGCGGGTATCGGATGTACGACCACTCCGTTGTTGATCGGCTGGCGTTCATCTCGCGGGCCAAGCAGTTGGGCTGTTCGCTGGAGGAGATTGCCGACCTCATGATTGCTTGGGATGGTGGCGAGTGCGGCCCCATCCAAGACCGCTTGCGGCGGCTCGTTGCGGACAAGCGTGCGGCCGCCGAGGTGGAGATCGCCGCGCTTCGTACGCTGAGCGAGGAGTTACGTTCAGCGGCCGATGCCCTTGAACGGCATCGGCCGGTTGGTTCGTGCGATGACGAATGCGGCTGTCTGCCAGTCATTGCAAACGCAGCTACTACCGCCGTGACACTCGGACGTAAACCCGTGACCGCGAACGACATACCCATTGCCTGCACACTCAGCCCACATGCTGCGAAGGATCGTGTGGCGGACTGGCAATGTTTTCTCGACAGCTCTATCTCCTCGCGATCATCCATCGCTGGTGGCATACACCTCTTCTTTCACGCCTCCGTCGACGTAGCGGAACTCATGCGGCTTGCCGTTGCCGAGCAGGACTGCTGCCGCTTCTTCGCCTTCGCCATCACTGTTGATCATCGCGGTATTGGTCTAGACATTCTCGGACCTACCGAAACCCTCGAACCCATCTTTGGAGCCATGCCATGAACAAGCGAGACAAGACCATGACCGCCGCAGCCGTCGCGGCCTGCGGTGTCTGCTGCGCCGCACCCATCCTTGGCTTCCTCAGCGCCATCGGCCTAGGCACCGCCTTCGGCGTCCTTCGCTTCGGCCTCATCGGGCTACTGGTCGCAGCGCTAGCCGTCCCGTTGCTGGTCCGTCGACGACGTCAACACCTGGCTGCGACGTGCGCTCCGGGTACTTCTGTCACGGTGCCGATCTCGACGCCGGACGTCCGTGAAGCTCGCTGAATGCCCCGCACCGAACGAGACGCCGAGTTGGCCGCCGAACAAAGCCTGACTAATTGGCGATGTCTTTCTTGGCGACGATCTTGGTCGGGGTGACGCGGATGACCATTTCGGGTGGCACGGCGTTGCGCTCACCGTAGGCAGCGGCGTTTTCCGCTCCCATGTAGCGACCACCTATACGCGTGCCCCAGTACAACAACTGTGCCGGGTCGGTGTCGGTTGTGGCTGTGCCGGCGATGGTGAGGAACGAGAACGGCGGCCGTTCGTCGTCAAAGCACAGACTCACGCGTGGATTGCGCAGGATCGCTTTGCCTTTGATGGTGTCGGCGCTCGTCATGAAAATGATGTCGTCCCCATCAAGGTCGATCCACACCGGCGCCACATGCGCACTGCCGTCGGCCCTCACGATGCCCAGCTTCGCGGTGCGAGCAGGCATCTCCTGAATGAATGTCTTCCACCAGCCGTCAGGCGCGTCGTTGTAGCCCATGCCGCCTTAAACGCCCATTCGACCTGTGATATTCCCGGTGTCGCTGGGTCTAGAGCAGCACTGGGTACACAAGTGCAGATCGAGCTATTTCCCGATCGACTGGTCGTCCGTAATCCGGGAGGACTTTTCGAACCTGTCAGCGAGGAGACCTTAGGGATCGAGCTGACCTCGTCGTCTCGAAATGCCGCCCTGCTAAAGGTTCTCGAGGATGCCGAAGCTGAACCGGGGCGAACTGTCTGTGAAAATCGCGGCAGCGGCATAGCCACCATGCGGGCCGTCCTGGGCGCCATGGGCATGAATCCGCCAATCTTTCGCGACGAGATCGCAAGGTTCGAACTGCAGATTTCGAACGAGTCTCTTATCGACCAGTCCACCGCCGATTGGCTGAGTTCGCTCGGTCTCGGAAGTCTTTCTCCATCACAGACGATGGCGCTTGCCTATCTCCGTCGCGACGACGGCTACCTCACCAATACCTCCTATCGAAAAACGACCGGGGTTACCGACAGCCGTCAGGCAGGTCGGGAACTTCGTGATCTGGTCGATAGACGTGCCCTTCGCCAGGACGGCGACCGAGGAAGCGCTCGCTATCAGCTTGCCGCTGCCTCGCCAGGACTGACTGTTGCGGAACAGATTTTGGAAGTTCTTGGGAACGGTGAAAAATCACGAAGTGAAATCTCGGAGCTACTGAACGTTCCATCACAAACAGTGGCGTCAGCGCTTGGTTCTCTCCGAGACCAGGGCCACGTTGAACTCATCGGAAAGCCGAGATCACGAAGCGCCCGCTGGAGATCGGTAGAAAGTCCAAGATAGTCCAGTGATAGCCACCATCGGGGTGTTTCCATTGGCGGCCGTCGGCCCAACGCCCCGACTTCAAATAGTTGCATGCGGCTCGATGCCGGATGCGATCAATCCGTCGGTGGCCAGCCGTCGTCACTCAAGGTCGCGCACGAAATCACGCGCGTCGGGATGTTGTTCGGCAATGTCGCCGATGACTTTCACCTTGCCGGCTCCGCCACGCAAATACGCGAGCGGGTCTTGCTGGTCTCCCACATATCCGAGCGCGAACGCGCCTTGCTGATAGCCCATCAGGCGAAGCAGAGCATCGTCGAGGGCGCGTGCGATCTCAGCGGGACAAGCCAGGAACTGGTTCTCCTCCTGTCGAACCCAACCAACGGCATAGGTGATGTTCACGCCTCGACGCACACCGGTTGACCGATTTGCGCCGCCTCCGTGCAGCACTTTGCCGTCGTAGAACAGCACGCTGCCGCGCCGCATCTCGGCCTGGTATTCGGGGAGGCTGGCGGCGGCAGCGTCGCTCATTGATGAGCTGCCCGACACGATGTGGGTGGCGCCGTTCTCGGCAGTGAAATCGGTAAGGGCCCACATGGTGTTGCACTGCACGTGATAGTCGGGTGGGAAGGGGTAGAAGTCGAACGCCATCTGATCCCGGTGGAGCTTCTGCGCTGTCTCACCCGGCTCAATCGAGATGAGTTGCGTGAGATGCAACTGCACCGCGGTCACGTGGGAGAGAAAGGCCCGCACGGCACCGAGCACGACCGGGTTCATCACCAGTTCGCGGGCAGCCGGGGAACGGGCGATCAGCGCACCGGTACGGCGCGTTTGGCGACCGTCGTAGACGTCACGACCGTGAGCAGATGCGGCAACAAACGGTTCCACTTCGCGGTCGACACGATCGAGCACGTCAGCATCTACAACGTCGTCAACGATGGCGTAACCGTGCTGGTGAATGTGCTCCGCAATGTTCGCGGCAGGCGTGTTTGGCGGAAGATGATGGAGGCCCACGGTCCCGATACTAGAAAGTGGGCATGACCCGTCTCGTTATCCACGCCGATGACGTCGGTATGTGCCACGGAGCCAATCGAGCGTTTGTCGAACTGTCTTACGCTGGCACCATCACAAGTGGGTCCGTGATGGTGCCATGTCCGTGGTTTCCTGAACTGGCCGAGGCGGCCGCGGCCGACGCCAGCCTCGACGTGGGTGTTCACCTGACGTTGAACGCGGAGAAGGCTCACTACCGTTGGCGATCCGTCAGCAACGCAACCGCGGCGTCAGGTCTGGTGGATGACGACGGCTACCTGTGGCACCGCGTTCCACAGGTACGCGCAGCCGCGCACCCGGACGCCGTGGAGGAAGAATGGCGGGCACAGATCGACCGAGCGCTTCGGGCCGGTATCGATGTCACGCACCTCGATACACACATGGGCTCCGCACTTGCGCCGGAATGGTGTGACCGATATGTGGCCATGGGTGTCGAATACCGGCTGCCGGTACTGATCACGTCAACGCTTGGTGCCTATGCGCCGAACAACCACTTGGCCGGAATTTCGGAGGAGGATTTCTCGCCCTTCGTGCAGCAGGCGCACGCTGCCGGGCTGCCGGTTTTCGACATGGTTTTAGAGACAGACTTTCGTCGCCCGAAACAGCAGCCGGTCGACTATCGAGCTCTCCTCGCTACGGCCACCGGGGACTTGGCGTTCTGCGCGTTTCATCCGAACGCGCCTGGCGAAATCGAAGTCATCGAACCCGACTCTTGCCACGTACGCACCGACGAATACGAACTGTTCGGCAGCAACGACTGGCATGCGTGGCTGCAAGAGCAAGCGGTTGAGCTGTGCGACATGCGCTCGCTGCGCGATGCCTACCGAACAAACGCGACCTCGATCAAACTGGAGTCTCTCTAAAGTAACAACCTTGCGTTGCCTCGCCGCGAGGCCTACGTTAGATGCCACACTCGGTGACAGGAGGGCGTTGTGGAACAGTTTGATGTGGTGGTGCTTGGCACCGGGGCCGCTGGACTGACCGCGGCCATTGCGGCGCACGAAAGTGGCGCGGCGGCCGTCGTGTTCGAGAAGGCCGATCTGGTGGGTGGTACGACCGCGTGGTCGGGTGGACAGGTGTGGATCCCGAACAACCCGCACATGCCCGAGGTCGGCGTGGCCGACAGTCGCGAGAAGTCGATCGAGTACATCATGTCGCTGTCGCGCGACATGCTCGAGCAGCCGCTCATCGAGGCATATGTCGACGCCGGTCCGGAGATGATCGAACTGCTTGAAGCGAAGACACCGGTGCAGTTCTACGCCGTCGCCGGCATGCCCGACTATCACCCGGAGTTTCCCGGCGGCAGCCCGGGCGGTGGACGCACGCTGGAATGCCCGATCTACCCGTTCGACGAGTTGGGCGACTGGGCAGCACGTGTGACGCCCTCGCCGTACTTCCACGACCCTCGCATTACCATGAGCGAGACCTCGCTCGGCAAGGCCGTGCCCGAGCCGCCCTCAGAGGAAGAGCTAGCCCGCCGCAGCATCCGCAACGAACGCGGCAGCGGACAGGCTCTGGCCGGACGGTTGTTGAGGGCATGTCTCGACCGAGGAATCGAGCCACGCACCTCGTGCGCCGGAACGTCGTTGATCATCGAGGAGGGCGCGGTCGTCGGCGTCATGGTTGACACTCCCGACGGTCCGCTCGAAGTGCGGGCCACCAAAGGCGTCATCCTGGCATCGGGCGGATTCGAATGGAATGACCAGCTGCGACGCGCGTTCCTGCGTGGGCCGATGTCGCATCCGGTGTCGATCGAAACGAACACCGGCGACGGCTTGCTGATGGCCATGAAGGCCGGCGCGATGCTGTCAAACATGCGGGAGGCATGGTGGATTCCCGTTGGCGAAGTGCCACTCGATTCCAACCCCACGGGCAAAGTGTTGGTGAACGGCCAACGCACCTTGCCGCACTCGATCATGGTGAACAAGCGGGGTCGACGTTTCACCAACGAAGCTGCCAACTACAACGCATTCGGTGCCGCGTTTCATGTCGAGGACGTGTCCCGATTCGAGTATGCCAACTTGCCATGCTGGTTGGTGTTCGATCAGACCTATGTCGACACATACGGCTTCCGGGTCACGGCCGGAGGCGTCGGCAGCGAGGTGCCGTCGTGGGTTCCGCGAGGCCAGACTTTGGCGGAGTTGGCCGAGGTATTGGGGATCGATGCTGATGCGTTGGAGGCCACGATCGAACGGTGGAACGAGCTGTGTTTGGAAGGTCACGACCCCGACTTCGGACGTGGCAACAGCGCGTTCGACTGCTGGTGGGGAGACCCACATCGCAAGGGCCGTCGCGACGCCACGCTCGGACCACTCGCTCGCGGACCGTTCTACGCGTACCAAATCCATAGTGGAGCACTGGGTACGAAAGGTGGCCCTCGCGTCGATCCATCGGCCCGTGTACTCGACCTGTCGGGCTCGCCGATCCCGGGCCTCTACGCGGCGGGCAACGTCATGGGTTCACCCTTCGGCATGACGTATGGCGGCCCTGGCGGCACCATCGGCCCCGCCATGGTCTTCGGCTACCTCGCAGGACAACACGCCGCCGGTCGCTAGCCTTCGGACCGATTCAGTCGAAAGAGAACCCGCTAGATTTCACCCGATGACATCGCATCTTCAGCGGCTCCAGCGCGTGATTCCAGCCGACCGAAAGGTGCTCATCATCCCGATGGATCACGGTCTGGTCTTCGGCAACATCGCTGGGTTGGAGCGGCCGTCCGAACTCCTCGCCACCCTGATCGCGGCTGGTGTGGACGGCACGCTGATCTCGGTTGGTCTGGCACGGGCTCTCGGCTCGCAGTTGTCCGAGGCTCCCCTATCAAAGACGGTGCCTGTCGATCATCAGTACCTCGGGCCGGTGCCCGGCGCCATGGAGCGGATCCAAGGGATTGCCCCCATCGTCGGAATCGAACAGGCCCTTGCAGTGGGCGCTGATGCCGTGAAGGCGCTATTTGTTTGGGGCCTGGACGATGGCGTTGTGCGGTCGAGCATCCTGACGGCCGCGTCGTTAGCGAAAGAAGCGCAAGCGCTTGGCGTGCCGTTCATGCTGGAGCCGTTGTGGCTGGGTGCACCGATGCCCGCTGCCGAGCAGGATGCGATCATCGTGCACGCGTCCCGTATCGCTCTCGAACTGGGGGCCGACATCTTGAAGATCCCCGCGGTCGGCCCCGACGCGCTGGCGAAGATTCTTGCTTGGGGCGTGCCCACGGTGTTCCTGGGTGGAGCCAAGCAGGATGACCCGACCGCGCTGTTCACGGCCATCCGCAACGGGCTTGCGGCTGGTGCTTCGGGGGTGGTTGTTGGTCGCAACGTGTGGCAACGGCCCGACGTCGCCGTAGCGATTGAGCAGATCCGGGCGCTGCTCTAAGCCGTGCCCAAGATCGCTGTCGTCGGGCATGTCTGCGTAGACGTCCGCGTCCGCCCGACCACCGAGTTTCCCGAGCGCGGGCACCTTGTCATGACCGACGAGATGAACCTTGTCGTTGCGGGCATGGTGGGCAACGTCGGTCGCGCCCTCGGGCCGCTCGGCGAACCGGCCTTCGCCGTCTGTCGCGTCGGGTCCGATGCAACCGGAGACCTGGTGGCTGCTGAACTGGCCACCTGGGCCGATACTCGTTGGGTCAGCCGTAGCCCAACGGCAGCCACGTCAGGAACGATTGTGTTCGTTCTGCCCGATGGCGAGCGCTCGTTCATCCACGCCAAGGGCGCCAACACCGAGTTCGCCGCGTCGCACATTCCGCTGGCCGAGTTCGCGGCCGCCGGGGTGCGTTACCTGCACCTCGGTTATGCCTTGCTGTTGCCCGCGTTGGACGGTGGGCCGATGACCGCGGTGTTGCGGGAGGCACGGGCGCTGGGCATGACGACCTCAATCGACGTGACGTGGGATGCGACCGGTCGTTGGATGCAGGACATCGGTCAGCTGCTCCCCCACGTGGACATCTTCTGTCCGAACGATGTCGAAGCCAATGCGCTGACGGGATGTGCTGATCCCGCCCAGGCCGCGCTCGCACTGATCGAAGCCGGCGTGCAGCGACTGGCCATCGTCACCCGCGGCGCCCAGGGTGTGACGGCCGCGTGGGCCGATGGTCGGACGCGGTCGTTCCCGGCGTCGCCAGCAGTGATCGTCGACAGCACCGGAGCCGGCGACTGCTTCTACGGCGGGCTTCTCGCTGGCCTCGCAAGAGGTTTCGACGACGAGGCGGCCATCGCCTTCGGCATACGCGCCGCGACCGACGCGATCAGCGGTTCAGGACCGTCGAAACCATCCTGCGAATAGGCTCAATTCAATGGAGGCGGCACGAGGTAATGGCGTCGTGCGACCGCCGCTGATCGACCGCTGCTTCCTGCTCATTCCGGTGTTTCCGGTGGCGGTCCTGGCGCTGGTGGTTTCCTCAGTTGTCGTTCAGTTGGCTCAGGTTGCTACGTGGATTTCGGCCGGAGTGATCGGAACGACGGCCGCTCTCATCGTGCGGACCGTTTGGCGAACGTGGAACTGTCGGTTCTCAGCATCTGCCGACATCGTGGAGAGTCTCGGGAGATTTCGTACGACGCAGATTCCGGTCGCAAGTATCCGCACGTGCTACCCCGTGCAACTTCATCCCGGCGCGCGAAACTCGCCGATCGTTCTTGGACTGGTCGTTGAGGGTCGACCGAAACCCCTCAACATACTGGCCACTTTTCGCTTCCAACGCGCCGACCGAGAAGCCGTCGTGCGCGCTATGACCGAACTTGGAATCTGTGTTGAGGGAACCGGGGAGTACCTTGATCAGAAGTGAAGAAGCGACGGGTCGGCAAGGAGGTCGAGACGTGATCAAACGACACTTCTTTAACGACGTGCACGACACTGTCGAAGGAGCCCTGGGCGGCTTCAAGAGTGCTCCGAATGTGAGGACCCACGAACGCGGCTGCAAGGTGTGCTTCGGCGACGAGACGAAGGAACATTACGAGGCTCAGCTCATCCGGGTTGGTGGGGACATCGTGCTGGAGGTCGGCTTCCACTGCGAATATCGAGATCGTGCGACCAACCTGCAGACCATCAAGCGCCTCACCGCCTCGACTACCTGGCGCGACGAACTCGGCGACGAGGCTGTCGCCGGGGACTTCATCGGCAACAAGACCTGGCAGCGCATCTCTGAGGTGTGGACCTTCGACGACGACCCCGACCTCGCCATCGATGTCGGCTTGCGTCTGGCCGAGTACGTGGTTGTCATCGAAGCCCTACGCCACCGCCCGACCACCCTCTGAGTAGGGCTTCCAGGCGTTATACTAAAGGTGTGATCTCTCCGAACGACGCCCGTGACCGGCTTGGTCTTACGCAGGCCGCTTTGGCTGCGATGTGTGGGACGACTCAGGCCGCTATCGCCGCGTACGAGGCCGGGCGGCGCACGCCAACCGGCCGGACGGCTTCGCTGTATCGCGCTATCGACGCAGCCGATCAGATCGAAACGGTCACGGTTGATGTCGGGCGCGGAAAACTCTCGTTCCTTCCAATCGGCCGATGGACGCCGGCCGTGCCCGTCGATGCCGAAGTCATCCTTCCGACGCGTCTCGATTGGTCGCCCCGGTCAATGGCGGCGTGGCGGCTCGCCGACTCGGC
>JAYTKG010000004.1:0-2412 GCA_043730435.1 Acidimicrobiia bacterium
CGGCCGGTCCGGGCGCGAGGCTCCGAGGCCACTTCCGTCAACAAGGATCACGGCCGTCGATGATGGCAGATCAACGACGAAAACGACGAAGGCCCGACCCAATGGGCCGGGCCTTCAACGACTTCCCATCTCTTCTAGCGAGCGTTTACGACCTGCGAGCTACCGACTTTGTCGTGGATGGTCTGCTTGTCTTTGTCCCACAGTTGCCAAAGGAAGTCGAGGAGGCCACCGATGCACGTCTGCAGCAGAATCACCATAACGAGGGCCCGCAATAGAGCCGGAACCATTTCCAACTTCTCGTCGGTTCCCTTCTTGACCACCTTGATGCCCAGAGCCATCTTGCCAAGGGTCTGGCCTCGCAGCGCGGTGAGCAAGCCGAAGTACAGGGTGCCAATGACGATGGAGACGAGCACACCAGAGCCGTTGAGCCGGTACGAGGCACCATCGCCGCTTCCTCGGGAGAACGTCCCAACGCCGAGCGGTACCGTTACGCAGAACAGAACGATGGCGTCAATGATGTAAGCAACCAGACGCTTCCACCACTCCGCCGGGCCGCGTCCAGCCTGTTCGTTGTAGTTCATGCCGAACGAGGGAGGAGGGGGCGGGGCGCCGTAATTCGGGGGCGGAGGTGGTCCTCCGAAACCGGGCGGCGGGGGCGGTGGTGGTGTGTTCGACATACGGTGGTTCCCTCCAGAGTGAAATCGTTCTGCGTACGTTAACTCAGGTGCGTGCACACACAGTGCGATACGTCACTCTGTGCGGTCTGTGCGGTCTGTGCGGTCTGTGCGTCAGCTGAGACGCTCGATGATCATCGACATACCTTGACCGCCGCCGACGCACATCGACTCCATACCGATCGACTTACCGGTCGTCTGCAAACCGTTGATAAGCGTGGTCATGATGCGAGCGCCGGTCATACCGAAGGGATGACCAAGCGCGATGGCGCCGCCGTGCACGTTGAGCTTGTCGAGATCGATGCCGAGGTGTTTTGCCGAGGGCAGCACCTGGGCCGCGAAGGCTTCGTTTATCTCGACAAGGTCAATGTCGTCGATGGTCATGCCCGCCCGCTTCATGGCTTGACGGCACGCTTCAATCGGGCCGAGGCCCATGATCTCCGGGTTCAGCCCCGACACACCCGACGAGATAATGCGGGCGAGCGGTGTGAGGCCGAGCGCCTTGGCCCTTTGGGCGCTCATCACCATGACGGCTGCGGCGCCGTCGTTCAGCGGGCAAGCGTTGCCGGCCGTGACGGTGCCGTCAGGACGGAATACCGGCTTGAGCTGACTCACCGTCTCGTAGTTGGTGCCGGGGCGCGGCCCGTCGTCCTTCGATACGACCGTGCCGTCAGGCAGGGTGAGCGGCGAGATTTCGCGCTCAAAGAATCCGTTCTCTTGCGCCTCGCAGGCAAGGTTCTGGCTGCGTACACCCCAGCGGTCCATTTCTTCCCGGGTGACGCCTTCGACTTCCACCACGTTCTCCGCAGTCTGACCCATAGCAATGTACGCGTCGGGCAAACCGTGCGGCGGGGTCCAGGTCCCTTGGCCTCCGCCGGACCGAATCTTGCTGCGGGCGCCCGACTCTTTGAAGATTTCGTTCGGAGCGGTATCGGAGACGCCGTTCGCGTAGCGGCTGACCGTCTCAACACCGGCGGAAATGAAGCAGTCACCCTCATCGGCCTTGATGGCATGGAAGGCCATGCGAATGGTCTGCAGCGATGACGAGCAGTACCGGTTCACAACGACGCCGGGTACATCGTCGAGGCCGGCGAGAATCGCCACCATGCGGCCGAGATTGAAGCCGCCCTCACCCGCCGGTTGACCAACACCAATCATGAGATCGTCGATATCACTCGCCTGCACCTGCGGTACCTTGGCCATGAGTGCCCGCACGATCTGGGCCGACATGTCATCGGTGCGCAACGTGGTGAGCGACCCCTTGTTGGCTCTACCAATCGGGCTCCGAGCAGTTGCAACAATGACAGCCTCAGCCATAGCAATTCCCCCTCAACACGGCGGCGTCTGGCACCGCTCTTCGACAGTTTGGGAATTCTACCCACCGGTTGCATCGGCGCCGTTGTTGCGCGCCCAACCCGGGTCGGACTGCCGGGCGGGACGAGGTCAGGGGTGTTGTTCTGTTCCGCTTCTTTGCGACTTTCGGATCCAAAACGCGCGCCCACAAAGCCTCCGGCGCCGGCCGCAGTGTCTTTCGAGATCGCCTCATCTCGGCGATCGCGCAATAGCGTCCACACATTCGCGCAATAGAGCTGAATAAGGCGAGAAGGCTCGGCCTAAAGGGCCTAACGCGCGAATGAATAGCCGTAACGCGCGGATGACGGTGACGGGTCATCAGGCGGAAAGTAGACCGGCGGCCCGGCAAGCCCGTTCGAGCGTGGCGGCAGAGAAAACGCGGCCT
>JAYTKG010000005.1:0-13029 GCA_043730435.1 Acidimicrobiia bacterium
CGACACTGATCTGTAGCGGCGGGTCGAAAGCGCTGCGAGCCATACTGGCGAGACCAGCCGCGAGCGTCGCAGCGGCCGGCAATGTCACAGTTGAGAATCGATTCACTTCATCGAGCCCGAGAATGACCAAGCCACCACCGGGCAGGTTCGCAAACGCACACATTGTCGGGATGACCGATTGTGGAAGCCCTCCCGCAGCTGACTTCGCCTCGACCGCGGTAACGTCAGCTCCGATAGTGCGCAGTCGCTCGATAACGCTCGCCAGATCCAAGTCCATAACTTTGAAACTGGCCGCTACTTAGGCAACTTTCAGGCTACTTAGGCAACTTTCGTTCGCGGTGAGCGTTAGCAGCAAGCGCAATCACGCCGCTCTATGATGCAGTGAGCCGTGATTGCAGCGATCGATGCTCTCGATGTCGCGGCGAGGTGGCACGCACTATCGATCGGCCCCGATCGGGCCGTGGCCCGCTGCATCGTGCCAGGGCAGACGGTTCTCAAGGGGGCTGTTTACGGTCGTGCTGCCGGCAGTGCCTTCGAGTGCTCAGGCTCTGGTTCGTTCGTTCGTCAACTGAACTGGACGGGAACTATCCGACGGTCCGAACGTCGAACCCGTATGAGACGAATTCTTCTCGCTGGAGCACTTTGCACTGCTTTCCTCGCGGTTGCCGGCTGTCCCGCAGCAGCCGACTGCCTCGGACCGACGATTGAGATCGCCCAGCGCAAGATCGCACCCGGCGAGGAGATCAAGGTCAGCGGCTCAGGGTGGGGCGACAACTGCTACGACACAGGCCCACCTCCAGGGGGGGAAGGTGTACTTGGCGTGCCGATCAACGGAATCGAGATCTTTGTCGTTCAGGGAGACCGCGAGTGGCTGGTAGCCGCTGGATCGGCCGACGCTCACTACCGGTTCGCAGCGACTGTGACCGCCCCGGGAGACCTGACGCTTGGCGACGCTCGATTGCAGGCCGCTCGCGTCAGGGTGTTGCCTACAGCTCGAACCCAAACTTCGTGGTGATCGACGCGCCAGCGTCCGCGGTCATCGGCACGAAGGTCGTATCGTTTGGGCCCTCGGCATCGACCCTTGCGTCGGCTACACCGCGAACGACACCCGACGAAACATCCATTGCCGAGACGTCGGCCTCACCGACAGGCGTAGTCGCGTCACGATCTACTGCCGAAGCCGCAACCGAGGGCGATGAGTCATCCATGGACACCATGCTCATCTTCGGCGGGATTGCTGTAACGTTCGTGGCTGTTGCGGCAGCCGTCTTCCTCGCTCGTAACAGGCAGAAATCATGATAGGCACACCCTCTGGACGGGACGACCGTTTGAGCCTACCGGCTTGTCAACGGGCCACGATGGTACGGTCAACCCGTGACGAACGCTGGCGATGCGGAGCAGCGATTGAGCGATGGTAAAGGCCGACGGCTCGTAATCATTTTCGTCTTCGTAGCGCTGGTCTTTGGAACGACGAGGATCGTCCAATTCGTCGGTGACCGACGCGTCACGCATGAAGTGGCCCGCATTCGTCAGCGCGCGTCAACAGCACGTGTCGAGCCGGCATCGCTTCTCTCTAGCGCGTTCAGCGGCGCGGAGGATCCGATCGCTGAGGCACTCGCCACTAATGCCACGACGATAGAGATACGAGGACTGGGCGCGTCCCCGTGCGCGACGCTCGAGGTGCGACGTCTGCTCTCGAAGCGTTCGGTCTACTTCAGGATCTCACCGTCGGGACAACTGCAGGAAACCGCCAACTGCTCGGTATAGCTGCACGAAGCGAAGCGCAAGCACTCGGCGATATCGGCAGCCTCAAGGTCGGGATGCTCAAAGAGGATCTCGCTCGTGGTCATTGCGTCAGCGACCATCGCAATTACTGACGCGACGGGAAAGCGCAGGTTTCGCACGCACGGCAATCCGCCCATTCGGGCGGCATCGACAGTGATGCGAGTGAAGGCCACGGCCGAAAGGCTATCGCCGGCCGGGAGCCTTGGGGCCCCAAGGATGGCGTGTGGGTTAGATGTCGAGGAGGACGCCCTCGTTCGGCGATTGGAACGAAGTGCTCGTACCAGGCGTTCCGGCTCGGTGTTGTGACGACGCTCGGATCCTGGCGAGACGATCTTCCACTGATCCCGCTAGCCCTCGGACAGAAATGCGAGCACGCAGACTTGCCGTTCAGCATCCCCCGCCTTGGTTAGCGATTGAGCAGCTTTCGCCAGCGTTTGGCCTTCGTCTTGCTCATCGGAGAAGACACAATGAACCAAGGCGGATCACACCGTTGGTCGGGGTCGAGTAGATCGTCCGGTCCGCAGAACAACTCTCTAATCGCGTCGGATCTTCGCTCGCACGACCTCATCGTCGTCGGTTTCCACCATCACTCGGATGTTCCAGATAGTCGGACGCACAGCGCAATCCTGCCACGGGGCTTGCTCTCCAATGAGCCCTGTTTCATCGGCCAGCGCAGAACTGTGGATGTCGACGCGACCCGCTCGCCCGTCGGAAGTGGAATGGCCGGGGTCGTGCGTCGATGGGTCTCGGCGGACGCCCAGTGCTCTCGGCCGGACGGTGTTGCTCAATGGACGGGCTGTCGGCGGGGGTGTCTGCCGACGCGTGTCAGGGTCACGGCGGTCGCGAGCGCAGCGGTTGTGATGAGGGCGATGCGATATGGATCGATTGGCCAGTTGGGTCGTGAGGCGCTGGCGGTCACGGCGAGTCCTGCGATTGCGAGTCCGGCCTGGAGGGATGATGAGGCGATGACGTCGAGCAGGGTGAAGGCTCGCACCGCGATGGTTTCATCTACTGCTCGGTGTACGAGTTCGATGATTGACAAGCGCGTGGTAGTGAGTGCTGCGCCGGTAACGGCCGTGAGCGCAAGCACGCCAGCTCCAGATGGCCAGCCGGTGACGGGCACGCGTATTGCGGCAAGAGCGATTGCTGATGCTGCTAGCAGGGTGACGCCGACGCGGGCTCGACCGGTTGGTGGTCGTTCGGTAGTTCGCCACAGGAACGATGCGAGGAGTGAACCGGTGAGCTGCACTGCGCCGACGATCCCGAGATTCGCAGTTGGCCACAGCACCTTGCGTATGTAGATGAGGAACAGCGGCATCGCGCCGACGTTCACGCAGGCGATCGCAGCGTACAGCCATCGCAACTCGCCAGAGAGACGCAGGCGCAGCCCGGACTCGCGTCGGGGTACTGGCGTCGCCGCTGCGGGCGACTCGATGCCACAAAGTGTCAGCGCCAATGCCGCGGCCATCACCGCGACACCGACGAGGAAAATGCCTCGGCCAGCCTGATTGAGTGAGGTGAAACCGAGCACTGCTCCGGCCAACACGATCGCGCCCGTCGCCGATACCTTTGAGTTCATGAATTGGCGATCAGTCGAGGACAGTGACACTGCTAGTAGCGGCTGCCACGATGTGGCGAACAACACCGACAACGTGATCTCGGCCAGCACCGTGACGCCCAATGCTCCCGAAGCGACACTGCCAGGGCCGCAAAACGTTAGGACTGCCAAAACTGCGACCTGCAAGGCGGCCACACTCACGAACAATCGCAGGTTACGGCCCGCCCGCTGGAGTCCGAACCGCGCCGCAGCGATCTGCACGGGAATCGAGACAACACCGAGTCCGAAGGCGAAGCCGATCGCTGTTGGACTCAACCCGAGCGTCTGGATCGCAAGGATCTGGAAGATCTGGCCACCGTCGATCCCAAGGGTCGACGACACGCTCGGCAACAGCA
This sequence comes from Acidimicrobiia bacterium, assembly GCA_043730435.1. Lineage (GTDB taxonomy): Bacteria > Actinomycetota > Acidimicrobiia > Acidimicrobiales > Ilumatobacteraceae > JANMCE01. The sequence continues at coordinate 3,739 of JAYTKG010000005.1, forward strand.
AACCAACAAGCGCAAATCGTCTCACCGATGGTCGAGCCATACCAGCAGCGAGGCTACCGGAGCATCGGCGCCTCTCGATCGCGTGAGCCGGGGTAGTCGACGGGCGTGTTCGCCCTGGGTAGGTTTAACGTGTAAGCACTCGGACTGCAGCTGCACTTGAGCAGATGACGCCCGCGCAACGTCGCAGCCGGTTCGAGTCCAGCATTGTTACCGACCTTGATCAGGCGCCAGCCGAGCTTGTTGCGCGTACCAGGGCGAGGGTCGCGGGCCTGATCGAAGCAGCCGAAGGTTCGCAGCCTGCTTGACCGACGACCGACTGGTCCACGGCTCCGCTCCGGTCAGACCCCACCGGTGGTGTCAACTTGGGTTCGCCCGGAGCGGTGGTAGGTGGTGTGTCGACCGCTTCCGCCGTCCGACACGATCAGACCGAGCCGTTTGAGTCGTTGCAAGCGTTTTGCTACCGACGCGGTTGTTGCGTCTAGTCGGTGGCTGATCTCATTGACGTCTGCCGATGAGTCGGCGAGGACATCGAGTACCGCTCGCAGGGCGGGGGGTACGTCGGTGATCCGCGTCGATGTGGATGGTTGAATATCCTGCTTTCGGGTGTCGATGATTGCGGTGAAGCTGATTCCGTTGTCGAAGAAACGTGGTGCTGGTAGACCTGCTTTGGTGAGTTCGGCAAAGACTGTCGGAATTCCTGTCGCAAGTGCTTCAACGACCCGTCCGTCGGTGGTCTGTACGTAGCGGCTCAGGTCGATGAGCCGTCGGTTTCGAGCTGACGTGAGGTCGATACGTCCGAGCGCGCTAACGCTGACCTCGTAGAGGCCGCCGGGATTGGTGATGCGAAAGTTTTCGGCCGACATGCGCAGTTCAATGGCGCGACCACCGGACCAGGGTGCCAGGTCGCGATGAACTACAGCGTTGGCCACAAGTTCACGGACTGCGGCGAGCGGCGGCCACGTCTGATCGAAAACACGGCCAGCCAATCGGTCCTCGACGATTTCGTTGCGGCTGTTCTTGGAGACCCACGCAACTGTGTCCTCGACGATCGAAGCGATCGGCCCGTTAAACGTTGCGTCGTCGAGAACGCGAACGTTACCCACCGAGCGACCGGCCGGGAGGAGCGCTGCCCGAACAGAAACGGCTGGCAGATACTGCTGCGGGTATTCGCCGAGCGCGATCAAGCCGGCGACCGTAGCGACGCCATCCTTGGTGAGAACTCCCATCTTGAGGAGCACCTTCATGTCGTCGAACCTGCGCAGCGTCGGCACGGCGGCTCGGGCATTGGCGAGAAACTCGTTCATCCGATCCAAGTCGAGATCGGTGATCCCCGTGCCGGGTATCGGGTCCTCGTCGAATCGTCGCCGCGATCGGGCGACGACGAACGCGTCCTCTTCAAGCTGCGACAATTCGTAGTCACCATCGCCGACGCGCAGGTATGCCTTTCTTGTTCCCGCGACTCGGCACGGCTTCAAGGCGAGGTCCATCTCAGTGATCCGAGCGACAACAAGCCGTCGGCCTTCGAAGGGAACCTCGTCGACAGTCGCCTGCACGGGCGGGTCGACTCCCTGACGAGCTATCGACGCCAGTCCACCGACGAGCGCTGCCGGTTCAGCGAGTTTCGTCGGTTTGAAACCGGTGCTCTCATCGAGACCGAGAACAATCGTTCCACCGCCCGGCGTGTTCGCGAAAGCCGAGATTGTGCTCGCAATCGACCGAGGCATCCCTCCGGCCGCGCTTTTGGCCTCGACCGCCTGATGGTCAGATCCGAGTCGTCGAAGGTCCTCGACGATCCGATCGATATCAAAGCCGAGAACTGCTGAATCACCAGTGATCGAGCGGGGCATGACACGAGCATATCCGTTTCGTGTCCTTTCAATGTCCTGTTCGGTCCCTTTGTGTCCTTTCTAGTCCTTTAGTGTCCCTTTCGGTCGGATTGTTCCACGTCGGCAACGCCACCTCGCCGCTTCGCAGTATCAAACACCGGCACCATGCCAGTGTTTGATACGCTGGACCTGTGAGAACGGCGACGGTTACCCCGAGCGGGTTGGCTGATTGGTTGATGGGCCGCGGCCGCTACTACATCAAGACGGGCGAGGTGGCGGAGTTGCTCGCCATCAACATCGACGTCGTGTCGGACAGTCTGCAGCGGGCTCGGGAAGCGGGCAAGCTCGTTTCGGTGACCAAAGGCGGATGGGTAACGGTCCCGCCCGAATACCGTGCCGCTGGCGCGCCACCACCGATTCATTTCATCGATCAGATGATGCATCACCTTGGCCACCCGTACTACGTCGGGTTCCTGCCGGCTGCGGCGATGCATGGTGCGTCGCATCAAGCGACGATGGTCCTGCAGATCGTCACATCTGCTCGGCTTCGCGATCGTCAGATCGGTGCGGGTCGGATCCAGTTCATCCAACGGTCCAATGCCGGCGAGCAGTTGTGTGAATTGAAGAACGTCCCGACCGGGCGAGTCCGAGTGTCGTCGTCGGCCGCGACGGTGTTTGATCTCGTCGGGTTCCCCCGTGGCGGTGGTGGGCTGTCCAACATCGCCACCGTGATTGGTGACCTCCTCGTCGAGGGTCAACTCATCCCCGAAGCACTCATCGACGCGGCCCGGTTGCATCCGGTTGCGGTCGTGCAACGCGCCGGTCACCTGATCGAGTTCATGGCGAACGAAACCGGAACCACAATCTACCTCGACGGACTTGCCACGCTTGTCGCGTCCGCCGATGTCACTCCGCTCGCGCCTGGCCGGCCAGCAACGACTGACCGCAATGATCGTTGGCGAGTCCAGCTCAACACCCGAGTCGAGCATGACCTGTGATCACTCAAGCCGACGTCGCCCACTGGCGCACCCAGGTCCCGTGGATCAGCCCGGAGAACGTCGAACAAGACCTCGTGCTTTCCCGGTTGATCATCGAGTTCGCCAACCACCCGCTCCTCGGCACCGACCTCGTGTTCCGAGGAGGCACCTGCTTTCACAAGCTGTGGCTCGATCGACCGTGGCGCTACAGCGAAGACCTTGACTACGTCCGCCGCAACGAAGGCGGTGTCGGCGACGTGCTCGACGGCCGGGCCTAGAGTGGCCCCCCGTTTCTTCGTTCTCGGCTTGTGTCGAGCGGGAACCTTTGGATCGATATCCACCCGCGGTTGGCGGGATTAGGAGAGACTCTGCGCTGCCAGGACGGAGCATGGGAGATGAGCGGCGCTTGTCTCCCTACGGTCGCGTCGGCGCATCTTGACTCGCCGTGTGTTGCATTCTCATTACGAACCGGATAGACCATAGGGCGATTCCTATGGACTACGACAGTTATGACTCCTACCGGCGGCGGCCGCAAACCCTGCTGCAGCGCCACCCCCTTGGCGGTCGTCTCGTCGTCTTAGTGGGCTTTTTCGCGCTTCTGGTGCCTATTTTGCGCGCCTTTTCGAGCGAGAAGGCAGTAAAGGTCAAGACCGCCGGGTTGGAGAATGTGGCGGTCATGACCCCCATCGTCACTCAGCCTCCGAGCACGCTGCCCCCCACCGTGGTGATTACCGAGATCGCAACATTGCCGGCTCCGGTGACCACTGCTGTCGCAATTCCTGCCGTAGACATCGAGGCGCTCCCTCCCGCCGTCATACCGCAGACTGCCGCAGTTGCACCGGTCGCCCCTGTCTTGAAAAAGACCACGACGACGTTCGACATTCAGTCGCTCCCAGATGCCATCCCCGTCAATCCTCCGGCACCTGCGCCTGCCACGAAACCGGTTGCCACGGCAGCGAAACCTGCTGCGACAACCGCGAGACCGGTAACGACTACCGCGAAACCTGCGGTGACAACCGCAAAGCCAGCACCGACTACCGCGAAGCCAGCATCAAAATCGACTGTTCCGGCGGCTAAACCCACCCCCACTACGGCCAAGCCCGCACCGACGACGACCGCGAAGCCGAATCGCAAATACTCGACCGAAGAAGTGAAGTCGCTCATCCGCCAAATGTGGCCAGCCGACTCGGTTGACAAGGCGCTCGATGTGGCGTGGAAAGAGTCGAACTACCTGGCCCGCGCCGACAACGGCGTGTGTTGTCTGGGTGTCTTCCAGATCAACTACTCCTCGCACAAGCGTCGGCTCGCTGCCCGTGGCTTGGGCCGCGACAGCCTGTTTGACGCCCAAGTCAACATCGAGATTGCATTGGAGATTTTCGGGGAACAGGGCTGGTCACCCTGGACAACTGCCTAATCGGCTTTCTGTTCTGCGGCACCGCCCGCTAACATCTTCACCGGTACGCGCTGGTCGCCCAATGGTTAGAGCATCTGACTACGGATCAGAAGGTTGGGGGTTCGAGTCCCTCCCAGCGCGCCAAAAAAATACCAGTCTTGACCAAGACGGAAACGCTCCAAGGACCGCACTGAGAAGTGTGGTCCTTGGCGTTTTTGGCTCTCTCCTCGTCTGCGGAACCAAAGTCCCCGGAACATGAGCGGCCGGCCTTCCTTCGGCATCCGATGAGGACGGCGATCCGGACACATGGGGTGCCCTCTGGCCACGGTGCGCCGATAGGCTTGCAAGGTGAATCTTGGGGGCGATGCTGAGATGGAGCGCGTCGCCTCGCTTCGGCGTACAGGCCTATTGGACAGCCGGCCTGAATCGGCCTACGACACGATCGTTGAGATGGCGTGCGAAATCGTCGGCGTTCCGATTGCGCTGGTGTCACTGGTGGACAGCGATCGACAATGGTTCAAAGCCAAGGTGGGGTTGTCTGTCGAGGAGACATCGCGTGAGGTGTCGTTTGCAGTCACGCGATCGAACGGCCAACCGAACCCTTTGTGGTTGGCGATGCCCGCAGCGATCCCCGCTTCAACACCAACCCTTTTGTCACCGGTGAGCCGGGCATTCGGTTTTACGCCGGTTTCCCGTTGCTCGACGATGCCGGCCGCAGACTTGGCACGCTGTGCGTGATCGACCGGGTACCTCGTGAGCTCTCAGCGGTCGAGATGACCAAGCTACGAGCCGTTGCCGACGTCGCCCAGGAACTCATGCGGCTACGGACAATGGCCAACGATCTGGAGAATGCGCGCCGTCGGGCGCAGCTGTTCGAGCGCGGCTTTGACATCAGCGGTGTTGGAAAGTTGCTCATTGGTCTCGATGGCCGGATCGTACGCGCCAACCAGGCTTTCGCAGACATGATCGGCTGGGTTCAGGCCGATCTGGTCGGCTGTCACTGGCGAGAAGTTGGACGACCGAACTTCTCCGGGCAGGACTTCAAACTTGAAAGGGGTACGGATGATTCGGGCAGGCGGTTTCGACGTGGCATCGGAAGCTTCCGGTGCCTTGACGAGCGCATCGTGTGGACCGTCGTGCATCTCGTCCCGGTCACCTTCGACGATGCGGCCCAGCCAACCACGTACGTCGAAGTAACAAACATCACCGACACCATCGAAGCCCGGCAGCTGGCAGAGCTCGCCAACGAAGCGTTGCACCGGTCCGAAAGACGGCTCGCTTCGCTCATCGACCCCGCTCCCGATACCGTCGTGTTGATTTCCGACCAGGGCATCATCGAAGCGATGAACCCGGCCGCTATTCGCGCCCTTTCCCCAAAAGGGATCTCCCTCATTGGATGCCACAGCTCCAGCCTTGCGCTCGCCGCCGATGTGTATGACACCCTGCGTGCATGCGTTGTCGATGCCCTTCGGACATCGAGCGAGCAAGAGCTGGCGCAGCTGTGGTTTGAGACTGTCGACCGCTCGCCCGGATGGTATCGACTACGCGTCATTCCCGTGCCCGAACAGGGCAATGGCGGCCGAAGTGTGTTCATCAGTGCGGTAAACATCACCGAGGCCGTTCGGAACGAGCAGCGCCTCGCCGCCCTTGCTCTGCTTGACCCACTTACCGGGGCCGCCAATCGCTCGGCGTTGCTTGATCGTCTCGAACACGCGCTGGCGCGTATAGATCGTGACGGTTCCGACGGTGTGGCCGTGGCCATGATCGATCTCGACCATTTCAAAGCGTTGAACGACACCTACGGGCACGATGTCGGCGATGCTGCGCTCATTGCATTGGTCGCCTCGCTCAACTCGGTCGTGAGAGCAGGTGACACTGTCGCTCGGATCGGCGGCGATGAATTCGTTGTGATGTTCGATGGCGTCGATGAGCGTCACGTGACCGAGATTCTGGCGCCGCGACTCATCGAGCAGTTCGAACGTCTCTCCGTCCCTTTGCCCAGCGGTGTGGTCCGCTTAACCGGAAGCGTCGGCGTGGTGTGGTCGTCGAAGCGACTGGCCCGAAGAGACCTACTGGCGCGCGCCGACGCCGCACTGTTCCAGGCCAAGCGGCATGGTCGCAATCGCTTGTGGATCGCCGGTGATGTGACGACGGCCGGACCCTTTGCCTCCGACGGGGAGTTTCGTCGCGAGTTGGCGGTAGCCCTTGAGCGTCAACAGTTCCGTTTGCATTACCAACCCATCGTCGATCAAGACGGCGACATGACTGCGGTTGAAGCGCTCCTCCGTTGGAAGCATCCCCAACACGGCACACTCCTGCCGGACGCATTCCTCGGTGAGCTGATCGCCAGCGGAGCCATTGCGAGCGTCGGTCGCTGGGCGCTGCGACAGGCGTTCATTGATGCGGTTTGGCTCAACGATTCCAGCCCAACGCGGATTGCTGTTCACGTCAACATGAGCCCGGGTGAGATAGCGAGCTCGAAACTCGGTTCACTTCTACGCGATCTTCTGCTCGAGTACCCGATTGATCCGGCTCTTCTCGTCATTGAGGTCACAGAGGAAGCGCTCATGGGCACGGTCGTCAGCCCGGCCGCTCTCGATGACATTGCATGCACTGGCGTAAGGCTTGCGCTTGATGACTTTGGGACCGGATCATCATCCCTCACCCATCTTCGCCGCCGTCCCCTGCACGGTCTCAAACTCGACCGCAGCTTCGTAGTGGGTATCGGTCACGACGAAACCGACATGGCGATTCTTTCCAGCATCATCGGTCTCGCTCGAACACTCGGCCTGGAGGTCGTTGCCGAAGGGGTTGAAACCAACGAACAAGCCAACTGGCTCGCCAAACAGAACTGCACGCACTTCCAGGGGTGGCTCACCGGCCGCCCCGTCCCCCGCGATCGGGTTTTCGCTCGGCGCATCCACACCAAGCTTGAACGCCTGTAGGGAAACCTGCCTCGGCGCGAGTGAGATCAGGTCGGCTGTTACTCCGGATCGACTCCGGCGTAAGCATGGGCAAACCAGTTGGCGAGCAACGGGTCACGCTGGAGTGACGCCACCCAGCCGCTGCGCAGGCCGCGGCCGAACGTTTCTGCCGCGCCGGTTTCGTTGCCGGTTTTGTTGGCCTGCAAGATCTGCAGCAGCCAGAACGAGAACGCCTGGATGCGCCAGATGATTTCGAGCCGCGTTGCGGAAAAGGCTGCTAGGCGCGTGCCGTCAGCGGCCGGACCGAAGCGATCGATGAGACCCTCGGCCAACTCCACCGCATCGGCCATGGCGAGGTTCATGCCTTTGCCGCCCGACGGCGTTATGAGATGGGCGGCATCGCCGCATAGGAAGATGCCGTCCTGCTGCATCGGCTCGGTCACCCGCATCTGCAGGTCGACGAATGACATCTGCCCGAACGACGTTTTGTCGAGCCTGCCGTGCACGTTGAGTCGATCCGATAGTTCGGCCCGCACCCGCCCCTGCGGCCAGTCGGCCTCCGTGTCGGTCACAGGCACTTCGAGGTAGTAGCGAGTCTGCTCAGGCCCACGCAGCATCTGTCCGGCGAAACCGCGAGGATGCGCGCCGTAGATCGTGTGCTGCACCAGTGCTGGCGCATCGGCGATCACCGCCAGCCAGCGCACGGGAAGTGAACGCTCGGCAATAGCGGAGTTGGTGAGCAACGGCGCAACTGTGCTGCGGGCGCCGTCGCAGCCGACCACGACGTCAGCGGTCATTTCGTGCGGCTGATCTACGTTGGTTCGCCACATCACCCGACCGCCGCCCGCGTGATGTGCCACGTTGGTCACAGTGCAGTCGAACCGCACGTCGCCACCAAGATTGAGCAGCGCCGAACACAACGTCTCGACGAGCAGATGTTGCGGATAGACGAAATGCGGTCGCCCTCCCGTGAGTGCGCCGTAGTTCACGATCACCGAGTCGGACGGCGTGCGGAACTCGCAACGCCCGTTCTCCACATTGAATCGAACGAGATCGTCGGCGATGCCGACGCGTTTTAGCATTTGCACGGTGCGATAGTCGATCGATCCGGCCTTGGGCGGACCGCCGACCTCAGCACGACTGCGGCGCTCGATCACCACAAACGGAATACCCGCCCGTTGCAACAAGAGACCGAGCACCAAGCCTGCCGGCCCCGCCCCCACTATCACCACCGTTGTTTCCATCCCCATCATCATCTCAGAGGAACTGTTGAGTCAGGCGTAGCGAGCAGGGTCGTCGGGGTGGCCCCGCGTATTAGTGTGTCGCCTCGGTTCCGTCAGGATTCGTGAAGGATTGCCGACGATCGTTGCGTTGGCGGGGACATCGTGGGTGACTACGGTGCCAGCCCCGACCACGCACCATGCCCCAAGCCGAACGTCGGGCATGATGACTGCTGCCGCTTCGACGTGCGTTCCCTCACCTACGCAGACGTTCGCGCCAACGTAGGCTCGGGGGGGAGATATGTGAGAAGTCGTTGATCACGCAGTTCTCCTCGACGGTGGCGGCGGTATTGATAATGACGTGTCGACCCACCCAGGTTCCGGCTTGGACGGCGGCCCGGTGAAACACCACACTGCCCTCCTCCACGGAAACGTCGGTACCTATGAGGGCGGACGGATGGATAGCAATCCCAAAGGCGGCCGGGAGTAGACCGGCGATGTCGGCCCGGGCTCGATTGTTGCCGATGCAAATAATTATTGGTTGGTCGACAGGAATACGAACGGCGGCGCCACCGGAACGAACTCCGGGCTGCACGACGCGCCCGCCGAAGAAATGCTCGGCCCGACGGTCCAAACATTGAACCATTTCATCACACACTTCTTCTGCCCGGGTCAAGGGTTCGTAAGCAAACGAAGAGAGGCGCTAGAGAATTGTGACCGTTCCGGTTGTGCCGTCAACAGTAACCATCGCCCCGTCGGCGATGCGTTGGGTTGCCCCCACGACCGATACCGCACACGGAATGCCCAGTTCGCGCGACACGATCACGGCGTGGCTGACCGCCGCGCCGGTATCGACCACCACGGCACCAGCGGTGAGGAACAGCGGCCCCCACGAGCTATCAGTTGTAACTGCAACTAAGACATCGCCTGGCTCAAGTTCACCCGGATCAC
>JAYTKG010000006.1:0-5868 GCA_043730435.1 Acidimicrobiia bacterium
CCGTTTGTACACATGACAAAGAGAATGTCGGCAACGCGCCCGGCACTGGTGAACCATTTCTCGCCGTTGATAATCCATTCGTCGCCGTCGCGGACTGCATGCGTGGTGAACAGATTTGGATCGGACCCACCCTGGGGCTCGGTCATTGAATAGGCCGACCACATCTCTTGGTTCAGCATTGGCACGAGCCAGCGTTGCTTTTGTTCCTCGGTTCCATATGCGGCCAGCATCTCCATGTTGCCGGTGTCTGGAGCGGCCGACCCAAAGACCTGCGGGGCGGAGCCGTAACGACCGAGAATCTCGTTCACCAATCCGAGCTTCAATTGGCCAAGGCCCGGCCCGCCGAGTTCTTCATCGAGAAAGATAGCCCACAGCCCTTGTGCCTTGACCTGGTCTTGGAGACCCTTGACGAGCGCCTTCACCTTCGGGTCTTTGGAACGAACGGCGTAGGGAAAAATCAGGTCCAGCGGCTCGACCTGCTCTCGACAGAACTCCTCGACCCAGTCGAGTTTCACTTGGAATTCTGGATCGGTAGAGAAATCCCAGCCCATATTGGCACCGCTTTCGGGTAGTTCGGATCGTTGCGATGGCAACGGTCGACACCACGGATCATACGGCGACTGATTACGTGACTTGTCAGCGGCGGCGACTGTAGGTGGTAACTTCAGATCGCGGGTAGGCCTCGGCGAAGTCGATGCGGTCGCTCGGCCAAGGTCAGGAAATCGGCGTGCGAGCTAGGACGGCGTGTCAGGTCGTCAGCTCTCGGAAGAGTTCGACAGCGCTCGGAAAAAGTAGATCGCTCGAGCGCCGGAGTCCGATTGCGTTGAGGAATAACCATGACGGACGTAAAAACGCTGGGCGTCGATGTCTTCTTCGTCAACATTGATTTCGATCTCATCGACACCAACCGACTGGCACAGCGTCAACAACTTGGCCATGATGCTCGATCCGATCCCGCGCCCGCGCAAGTTGGGTGTGACGTAGAGTTCGTCGAGCAGAGCGACGCGGCCGTCGTACCAGACGTTTGACCGCAACGTCACCAGCGCCACCGCGATCGGTGGATCCCCGGCAAGAATCGCGAACGTGTCGTTGGACCCGAGCAGGACGCTGAGCCGTGACGCCAAGACCGCTGGACCCGGTGTCGGTGTATCGAACTCGGTATTGAAGTCATGCAGAAAGCGTCCGGTCTCAACGGCATCATCGGCCGTCGCGACACGGACTGCAAAATCGTCCCGACTCATGACAGGCACTGTAGCGTTCGCCGGTTTGCGCGGCCAGTAGGGCGTTGCCTCAACGCCGAGTCAGTCGTTTGTGGCGACCACCACCGCATATGTCTCGGCACACGCTAGCCAAGGGGGCTAACCAAGGGCTTGAAGCAGGGCTAACCAAAGGGCTAACCAAGGGCTTGAGCCGCAACAAGATCTGTGCTGAGGTCATGCCTAGATCTCACAGGTCTATGCGCCTGTTAGTCCCTTTGCGATTGGCTCAAAGGGTTTGCAGGCGCCCGTGGCCGGAATCCAGCGCCGGCGAGCCAGGCGCGCGCGCGGCCCCGCTGGCGATCTTCGGAGAACGAGTGCCAACGGTCGAGTTCGTCGGGCCATCGGGCGAGCGTGTCTTTGAATCGTCGGAACGGGCCCCTTCCATGGATGGCATTGACCAGTCGTTCGGCCTGGTCGGCGTCGCTGACGGTGTCGATGAACAGTTCCATGTCGCCGTAACCGGCATGCGATCCCTGGCAGTGGACCCACAACCAGTGCGCGGCGTCGTCGGACTCGTCGTCGTCCTCCTCCTCGATCTCTTGCGCGTACTCGATGGCGGCCTGATGCCATACCTCGCCAGTGTGCAGATCTATACGCCCGCCGCCCTGTGTCGGGTCGCCCTCGCGGACGTTGGCCAATTCTTCGAGGTCGACCGGTAGCGCCTTGAGCATGGGTATCGCGGCTGTTCCGAGAACCGCCTCGAGCTGGTCTGCGAGGTGATCGTCACCCAACCAGGCCCGTTCGCGCAGGGCTGCGGTACAGTCGGCTGCCAGGCTGGGCCCTTCGTCGACGTGCTGGGTGAGTGCGGCTATGAGGCCGTCCCCGATGAGTTGGAGCGAGTCCTCGGGCGTGAGCTTGCGTCGCAGCAGCGCCACCACTGCGGGGCCGTCAGCTCGGTAGAGCGCACCCCGCAGAGCGCCATGCCACTCCTTGCCTATCATCGCTTGCCGATCATCCCTTGCCTATCATCGCTGAAAGTGTGCTTCCGCTCGTGCCCTCACGTATCGCTGCCTTCCTTCGCGTAGGCGCTGGCACCGTACCAGTCGACGACGACTGCGGGTTCGTCACCCACTACCCAGGCATCGTGGCCGGGGGGTAGGGAGGTTACGTCGCCAGGCTGAGCAACGAACTCCTCGCCGTTATCCATTCGGATCGCCAGCCGCCCACTAACGTGATACTGGAAATGCGGGATCTCGCAACTGGCGGTACCTGCGATGGCCTTCACGTCGTTCGACCACCTCCAACCGGGCTCGAACACCATGCGCCCGACCTCGGCGCCACCGACTTTGACGATTTCGACGCGTCCTTTCGGGAACGCACGCGTCTCGTCGGCCCGTTCGAAGCTGCGATGTTCTGTTTCGTGCATGAAGCCACCTCCAAAATTAGTGGTGGTGACGCAAATTGGCAACGAGTGCCGATGTTGCTGAGCCACCTGTCGATAGGTGAAATTCTACTTACTAGCAGGCAATAGTCAATGGGGTATGAGCCATGAGGTGAGATGAAACCCACAGTGCGCACGACGGCGCGGTCAGGTCACATGGCGCTGTATCGTGAGTGCGTCGGGAAGAACTGGACCCTTTGGGTTCTGATGGAGATCACTCATGGCGCGGATCAAGGGCGGTACACATACCCTCAAGGATCGGCGCGCCACATTCGGCGTCGGCCGCGGACCTCGGAACGGTGTCAGCGTGTCAATCGTTGCCAGCCTGATACTGAGCGGTCTCGCAACGATCGCGTCGTCGACGGCAGCGATTGCAGACGCCGGGACGATCACCACGGTTGCAACGCAGCTCTCGCCGATTGGCTCACCAATGACTTCCCTCGCGACTGCCGAGTACGTTGGGCACGATGCGCTGGGTTCCCTATATCTCGATTTAGGTAGCGACGTCGGCAAGGCTGCCGTTGGAGGCACCCTGTCCATCGCTGACGTGAATGGCTACATGCATCCGGCTACTGCGGGTCCGTTAGCCACTGCCGGCCCTGATGGCGGCGTCTACTTCAGCTCGCAGTTCCGAATCTTTCGGGCGGGATCAAACGGCAATCCCAGCGTGCCAGTCGCAGGCACCGGCGTTTTCGGATCGAGTGGTGATGGCGGCCAGGCAACGGCCGCGGACATCACCCCTCGAGCATTCACAATTGGACCCGATGGCTCGATCTACATCGCCGAGGGACTGAACTCCGCATCCAGTGCGCAAACACGAATTCGCAAGGTCTCGCCGAGTGGCATTATCTCGACCATTGCGGGCACGGGTGTGCAGGGCGACTCCGGCGACGGGGCCTCCGCGCTCGTCGCGCAAATTGACGCCTATTCGCTTGACGTGGACGGCGCTGGCCGCATCGTCTTTCTGTAGGGCCAAGGCGGCGCGCGGTGGTCCAGCGTCCGACGAATCGAGGCGGATGGAACGATTTCGGCGTTGTATCGACCGGCACAGTTTCGGTTTGCACACTATCGCCGCAGCGCCAGATGGGTCGATCTATCTCACCGAACGGACCGTGAATCCGATCCTTGGCGCGACGCCGCTCTACGAGGTCAAGCGCATCGCCCCAGGGGGTGACGTCACTGTTGTGGCCGGTACCGGCAATCCTGGCCCGAGCGGTGACGGCGGGCCAGCGACATCGGCGACATTGAGCGCGAACACGACCGTGGTCGGCGTACTGGGCGATGGGTCGGTGCTGCTCAGTGAGAGCGATTCGCTCGCTGGCGGTGGCGCAGGGCCCTTCCGTGTTCGACGATTCTTGCCGGGCGGGCAGATCAATACGATCGCGGGTGGCGGTAACCGCCAATTGCTCCGATCCTCAACAGTGGTGGGCGTAGCCGGAACATCGCGGTTGCTCACCTCAAGTTTCCTTCAATTGCTCGATGGCTCCGGTCCGACGTTCGACGGTCGCGGCACTGCTCAAATGGCCCGTACCCACCAGGGTGCGATCGATATCTATCAGACAATTGGCTCCGGGGGTTCGCCCTCTGCGAGTCGCACGTTCATTACTTCTGCTGGGGTCTCGGAGACGACAAGCGTGAGCTACGTCCCCCAAAGTCCCGCGTATGCCAGCACCGAAAATCTGTACTATTTCAAGGGCGGCGACCTCTCCGGGAATGATTGTCGCGTACGAACGAACGCCTGCCGGCAGCGAGTCGGTGTTTGCCGGCGGCACGTGCTCTGGCGGGCAGGGAATGCCCAATCGGTATGGCTCGCTCGCCTTTGGGCCGGATGGGACGCTCTACAACACAGTGCCCGGGGGCATCGTGCGGATTCCCCGTGGAGCGCAACCAACGACACGAATCGCTGGCAAAGTCGCAGATTGTATATTCTCTTCAGGTCCCCGAGACCTCAATGGTCCGGCGCTGGATGCTTGTTTGCTGCAGCCAAAGGGCCTGCTCACAGACGATGCCGGCAGCTTGTACTTCATTGACGGCAATGCCGCCTTCAAGATCGATCCGACCGGACACCTATCAACGGTTGCTGGTAACACCTCGCTTGGAATCTCGCAACCGAACACCGGTGATGGCGGGGTCGCATCCGCCGCAACGCTTGATCAGCCAACCGGAATTGCGTTCGACAGCTCGGGGAATCTGTACATCGCGACTACCGGTGCTGTACGTCGAGTAGAACATGTTGGCGCGATGGGCTCGGCGCCGAGCCAAGTGCCGTCGGCCGCTATCGGGAACGGATCCGACGGCACGATCCTGGTCTACCGGCAAGCGCCGGCCTTTGGTGGCAGCAGCGGTGTCAGCGGGTACAGGCTCACGGTGTCGCCAGGTGGGGCGACTCAAGTTGTTGGCGCGTCGACGACCCAAGCGCTTTGGTGGACGCCGATGATTCCGGGTGTGGAGTACAGAGTGATCATCACAGCGCTCAGCGCCGCTGGCGATTCCCCGGCAACGGTGACGAATTCCTACCTCGCTTCGCCGCAGCCGCCTACACCTACACCTACACCTACGCCCACACCTACACCTACACCTACTTCGCTCGTTTCGCTTGGTGCGCCGGGGCGGGTGTTGGATACTCGTGCTGATGGGGAGACGGTTGATGGGTTGCATCGTGCCGTTGGTCGTGTCGTTGCTGGAAGTGTGTATGAGTTGGTGGTCGGTGGTCGCGCTGGGGTGCCGGCGAACGCGGCGTCGGTGGTGTTGAACGCGGAACGTGACTGTGGTGAACCCGGTAACTGGTGGGTTCGTGACGGTTTTCCCGTGTGGGCAAGCGAGACCGAACGCATCAAATGTGAATTTCGTCAGCGGTGACATTATCGCGAACTCGGTTCTGGCGAGACTCGGCATGGAGAGCAAGATCTGTTCGTTCAGTTCCGCTACCGCCGATCTTCTCGTTGACGTCTCCGGCTACTTCCCAACCACCGGCTCCAAGTCAGGGAGCTACACTCGCACTATGAATGCGGCTACGTCGGGTTTGCGTGTTGAAGTTGGGGTTTGCGAGTTGAAGAACGGCCTCAGTCACTATCTGGACCGGGTGGCTGGCGGCACCGAACAACTCCCCGCCCTCTCTCGGGAACACGACGGAGTCGATCGTTAGAGACGGCGCGTTATGCCGACAACTTCAGGCCGCTCACGGTCTCCCACCAAGACCTTCGCCAAGAGGTCGGCATAACGCGAAGG
>JAYTKG010000007.1:0-7365 GCA_043730435.1 Acidimicrobiia bacterium
CGTACCAACGGGCTGGAGCGGAGGATTTGGTGTAGGAAAGGGCTACAACCGTTCTGGCTCCTGTGCAACCGCTCCTGCCTTCCTATTGCAGGCATCGTCGGCCTGGTTCGATACTGGTAGCGTCACCGATTCGCTGGTGACGTTCAATTTCTAGGCAGCCTCCACTGTTCGGGAACGGAAGCACTGCCGTCCTGTGTTATTGACTAAATAGACAATCCTAGGAACCAGAGAAGGAGAACATGATGAAACGATCAAAGCGGAGTTTAATTGCCGGTTCTGTCGCCGGACTGTTGTGCGCAGTAGCGCTCGCGGGCGCTGCAGACGCCGGTTCGTCCGGCGTACCATCGGCCGTTCCGCCAGCCGGCGACAGGCCGCCGTGGGTTGATGCGACTGGCGCAATCCATACTGATCAGATGCCCAGCAGAATCAAGATCGGGTCAGATCTTTTCCCCGAGGGGTACGGTCTGTTGGATTCGGCCGCCTTCAAGATCAGAGGCAAGAACGGCCCATTTGACATCTTCGCGCCGTCCGACCCTGCCGTGGTCGCATATTGGTACTACCACGGCATCGGGATTGTCCCCGTCGGGACTGCTGAGGACACCAACCGACAAACAGCGACACCCGTGACAACGGCAGTCGCCCCCTCGACGGCAGGTTGAGATGATGAAACGCTCTAAGCGGTTCGCGGTCGCTCTCACCGCGCTTGTGCTCATGAGCACCGCCATTGCCGTGCCCGCCGACGCCGTTACAGGGTATGGCAATTGGGCCTATGTCTACGGCGTGCCCAACAACGTCGGGTGCTTTTGGGAGTATTCAGAGTATCGAGATCCTGGAGCCTCAAGTGAAATCGATCTCAATGTGTATGCGTTCAGGGAGCCATACACAAGTTGTGATGATGCCGCCCCCTGGCTCAATTTCGGAGACAGCCAGTTGCAGGTTGATGCGAGCCTCTGGACGGGCAGCCTCAACATACTCTGCGCGAGCACGGCGGCATGGACGGTTCCGAATGGAGCTGCCTCAGGGTGGGGGGTTGGTCAGGGCTACAATCGCTCAGGAAGCTGTGCGAACTCGTCTCACTTCTGGGTGATTGGCACCGGCTATGCGCCAGGCGGCGGTACGGCGCAGTCGATAGTTGATTTCAATTTCTAATGAGGCAGCGACAATGAGCGATCTCGTAACCCCGCCGGGTGACGTCCGGCATGCGTGCTCACCACGCCGAAAGAGTTGAGGTGAGCACGCGGAGGTTTGCGAGCCGATGGGTAGCGGCGATCGCACTCGCCACATTTGGCGGCGGTGTGCTGGTCGGGCGTATCAGTGCTGACTCAAGCGGTAAGAGTGTCGGGCTCGACTGCTCTGGCCAAGCGAGGGCGTCTATTGATCTGCCACCTGGCGTGGCCGCCGGCGTCACCGTGGGGTACTTCTCCCAGTGTGACCAAGCAAATGCGAGCCGAGTAGCGGGCTCGACCGAGCGTTTCGTCGACCTCTTTACTTCCCCAACCGGAACGCAAAAAGTGGCCAGGTGGTACTTCCAGTGCGGATACCCAGAGGGTCTAAGCGCCCCTGACGGGCCACGCCCTCAAACCTGTCACTGACGCGGAGCACTGCGTGTTCTTGCCAGCTGCGCCCCGCAGCCCAGCTACCTCGGACCGGGCAGAGCAACGATCAGCCTGCGCGGCGCCCGGGTTGAGCAGGATCGGTGCAGAATCTGGGCGTCGTTCGGGCACACGACCGTTGCTGCGGTCAGATCGATCGTGAACCTTGATTTCGAGAACATGCCTTTGGGTGCTGACGGCAGTGCGACTCTCGACGGAGACCGTTACAAATCGGGGGAGGGCATCGTGAGTCGTCAGGCCCCGAGCCGATCCGACTTGACATCAGGTTGGTGAAATCGCCTGATCGTGTGGCTGAGTGTCAGCCTTGGAGTCGCTGAGCTGTATCGAGGAAATTGGCAGAATCCAGACCTCCCCCGATTTGTAACGGTCTCCTATTCCGGCTACTCAACCGAGACCGACAACCTCCCCACAAACGGCGCCCTCCACCCCCGCCTCCCCACCCAAAGTAGAGGAACCGGGAGACCATCTCGGTTATAATGTCCCTAACTAAGGGCCCGCCGCGGGATAGATCGCGAGATTAGGCGGCGATGGTGTAGTTCCATTCGCCGTGCCAGTCGTGTGGCGTGAGCGGGATCGTGTTGAAGTCGGCGTTGGGGATCTTGATGCCGGTCGCGTACCAGCCGTTGTCGTAGGTGGCTTGCACGGTGAGGCCGGTCGTGGTCTTGGTCGCGCTGATGAGCTCGACGATGGTGCGGATGTCGGTGAGGGGCCGGCCCCGCCAGTTCATCGAGATGAGGCTGAACAGCTTGTGTTCGATCTTGTTCCACTTCGATGTCCCGGGCGGGTAGTGCAGCACGGTGATGGTCAGGCCTGTCTCGGCGGCAAGCTTGGCGAGGTGCCACTTCCAGGCCTTGACCCGGTAGCCGTTGGACCCGCCGGCATCAGCGGTGACGGTGAGGGTGGTGGCGTCAGGGAATCGGTGGATTCCGTGGGTGTTCCACCATCTGCGGATAGCTTCGACCGCGAACTCCGAGGTGTCGGCGGAGTCGCCGATGCTCACCCAGCCTTCGTCGTTGCCGACGTCGTAGACCCCGTATGGGATCGCCTTGGCGAACTCGCCCAAGGTGACGTCTTTGAAGTCGTGAACGTTGACCCGTTCCGGGTCGCCCTCTGGTCGCCAGTCCCGACCGCCGTTGGTGTAGCGGCCGATCAGTTCCTTCTTCTTGGTGTCGACCGAAATCACCGGTTCACCCGACGCCAGAGCCGCAGCGACGGTCGCGTTGAGGTATTCGAACTGGCCGTTGCGGTCCGGATGCGCGCTGCCCTCGAGCTGCTTGGATGGGGCCTGCAACGAGTAGCCCATGCCATGCAGCAGCCGGCGCACCAACTCTGCCGACACCTCGAACTCTTGACGTCGAAGTTCCTCTGCGAGCGTGTACGTCGAAGTCAACGTCCACCGCAACGGCGACATTGGATGCCCCCGAGTCTCGGGCCACACCAACTCATCAAGCGCCTCCAACAACCCCGGCTGCTTGTCGACCGCCTTCTTGTCGCCACCGCCGCTACGACGCTGGCGATCCGACGGCTCGATCCCGGCACGGACTTCCTCGGTCGCTTTGAACACCGTCGACGAGCTCATCTTTGACGCCTCCACCACACGGACCTGACCACCACGTCCCAACGCCACCGACATCGCACCGGCCACCACCCGCCGCTGCCGCTCCTCCAGATGCGGCAACACCGAATCGAAGAACGACACCAGACCAGCCTCAGACAGCTCCACCCTCCAAGACTACATCTCGCGAATTATCCTGTGGCGGACCCTAACCGGGGGTCACGTGTTCGGGCTCATGAGCGCTGGCCACCCCCCAAGGACGTTTCATTAGCCCGGTTCTTCCGGTGAGGGCGAGCCGTTCCGCTGCTTTGTGCCTTTTTCAGTAGGACCGGCTGCGGTGCCACAAAAGTCGCAAAGAAGCGGAACAGAGCAATGCCCGTCGACTGCGGCGGACCTTCAAGTCACATGCGATCTGTCAAGGCGGGACGATCAACGTCACGGGCGCAGCCCGACTACGACGCGTCGGCGGCGTCGAGGGCGGCGGAGACCATGTCGAGCATGCGGGCCGAGCAGCCGGCCATGTCGACGGCGGGGGCGATGTCGGTGGCGATGCGTTCGGCGATGGCACGGAACACATCGGCCGCGGCGCCGACACCGTCGAGAGCCACTGGCGCGCCGCTGTCGCCACCGGCGGCCACGGCTGCTTCGAGCGGCACCTGGCCAAGCAATGGTGCCCCGATTTCGTCGGCCAACGCCTGACCACCACCGCTGCCGAACAGCGTGTAGGTCGAGGCATGATCACACGTGAATGAGCTCATGTTTTCTATGACCCCAACAACTCGAAGGAACGAGCGACGAGCCATGTCAGCGGCGCGAATGGCAACTTTCTGGGCCGAGGTGGCTGGCGTGGTGACAATGATCATGTCGGTGCGCGGCAGCATGCGAGCCAGGCCCATCTGCACATCGCCGGTGCCGGGCGGCATGTCGATGATGAGGTAGTCAATATCGCCCCACGCCACCTGATTGAGGAACTGCTCGACGGCCTTGGTGAGCATGAGTCCGCGCCACATGAGCGCAGTGCTCTCATCTTCAACGAGGTTGCCGGTGGAGACAACGCGCAACGTGCCCTTGCCCACCTTGCGTTCGTTGGGCTGAATGAGAGCGGTGCCGTGCTCATCTTTTTCGGCTTCGAGTCGATCGGGGATGCCCAACATGCGCGGAATGGAAAAGCCCCAGATGTCGGCATCGAGCACGCCGACCGTATGACCGCGAGCCGCCAGCGCGGCCGCGATATTGACGGTAACGCTCGACTTGCCGACGCCGCCCTTGCCCGATGCGATCGCCAGGATGCGGGTGGATGTCGGCACCATAGTGGCGGTGGCCTTTTCCTTGGCGTTCCAGCGGGCCTTGGTCATGGCGTTGGTGCGTTCGTCTTTCGACATTTCGCCCCAATCGATCTTTACCTTGGTGACGCCGGGATGCACTTCGAGACGGCTCTCGACGTCTTTCTTGATCTGCACCCGCAAGGGGCAACCGGCGATGGTGAGCTTCATCTTGACGTTGACGACGCCGGCGTCATCCACCTTCACATCACATGCCATGCCGAGATCAACGATGTCGCTGCCCAACTCGGGGTCGATCACGGCGCGCAGCAGTTGCGTGACTTCCTCAACAGTGGGCGGACGAACCGAAGTGGTCATGATCACATTCTAACGGTGCGCGCCGTGTTTATAACTGTGCAGCCCCGGTAGAATCGACGTATGGAGGTGCCGAAGCTCGACTTGTTGAAGACGCTTGGTGACAACACGCGCTACGCGATTTACCTCGAGCTGGCTCGTTCTCCCCGGCCGCTCAGCACATCTGACGTGGCCGATTCGCTGGCCTTGCATCCCAATACGGTCCGCCCGCACCTCGAACGCATGCGTGAGGTCGGCTTGCTCGACGTGCGCATCGACGTGCCCTCCGGCGTCGGGCGTCCCCAGCATCGCTACTCGATAGCGGCCGATGCCCCCTCCATGGGCCTCGAACCGCCCACGTTTCCCCTGCTTGCGAGCATGTTGGTGTCGTTGGCGCAGCGAACCGGAGCCGGTCCGGATGATGCCGAAGCGGTCGGCCATCAGCAGGGTCTGGTCGACGCTGAGACGGCTCCCCCATCGTCCAGTTGCCTGGAAGCGCTGGTGGCTCGGCTCGACGCACTGGGCTTCGATCCCACCATCGACGGCTCCGAAGACGGCGATGAAGCCGTGATTGCGTTCGCCAACTGCCCATTCCGGGAACTGGCCGAAAAGTACCCGCGCCTGGTCTGTTCACTCCACCGGGGCCTGGTGCAGGGCTTTGTGGAAACGATGCCTGACGGCGAAGTCGGCGAGTTTCACACGCTCGAACACCGACAACCTTGTCAGATGACCCTCATTTCCCGATAGCCTGTCGACAGAACTCAATCACCAGGAGGCGACAGCGTGATCACGCTTACCGACATTGCAGCAAACAAGGTCAAAGAACTGCTCGATCAAGAGGGCGATGAGACCTTGGCATTGCGCGTGGCCGTTCGCCCCGGCGGGTGCTCCGGCTTTAGCTACGAGATGTTCTTCGACGGTGATCGCGCCGCCGACGATGAGACCATGGACTACCAGGGCGTGCGCGTGGTCGTAGACCCGTCCAGCGCTCAGCTGCTCACTGGTGCCACCCTTGACTACAAAGATGGGCTTCAGGGCGCTGGCTTCAACATCAACAATCCGAACGCCACCAAGACCTGCGGTTGCGGTTCCAGCTTTAGCTGACCAGATCGGGAACCTCGCTCTCGGCCCGGCCGGCATTCGTGCGGCCGGGTCGTTGCGCGTTTGGGCGCAGCCTCCGGCGGACGAGTCGGCTCTGGTCACCAACGGGTGCGACCAAATCCGACTCGTGCTGCGTGGTGGCTGAACTGCACTCGACGGGCCTTTGCCGATACCGTGCCGGGTATGAACAGCATTTCGCGGCGCACCTTCCTTGCCGGCGCTATCACAGCGCCTGCAGTGCTGTCAGCCTGCGGCAGTAGCAGCGCCAAGCCGGCCACCGGGACAGCCGCTGGGGGCTCGCTCCCGAAGGGCACGTTCGAGCTGATCCGCTTCAACGCCGACGGCTACCTCTCCACCGGCCAGCAACGACTTCCCGTTGGCCTGGCCGATGCCAAGGGAGTTGTGGTCACGACCGGTCCGCCCACGCTGACAGGCCGGGTGCTCGATAGCAGCGGCAAGGTCGTCGGCGCCGACCTCACCGCCGGGCGACGAGGCGACGGCATGCCCCGCCCGTTCTGGCCCTTTCAGATGGCGCTCACGACGCCGGGTGTCTACCAACTGCAGGTCGACACCAACGGCAAGGACAAAGCCGTCATGGCGTTCAGCGTCGTGGAACCATCAAAGGTGCCCACTCCAAAGCCCGGGGATCAGCTGCGCTTTATCGAGACGGCCACCATCAGCAAGCCACTCGGCGTTGACCCAATCTGTACCCGCAACCCTGACTGCTCGTTCCACTCGGTGTCACTGAAAGACGCGCAATCGATGGGTAAGCCCATCGTGCTGCTGGTGTCCACACCTGCCCATTGCCAATTCGCCGTCTGCGGACCAGTGCTCGACTTTCTGATCGACGAGCAAAAGCGTATCGGCGACAAATTCATCCCTATTCACGTTGAGGTGTACAAAGATGAGGGCGGCTCCGTCCCGGCCGATGCCATGGAGCAATACGGACTCACGTTCGAGCCGGTGCTCTTCCTGGCCGATGCCACCGGCAAAGTCATGGAGCGCTACGACGTGCTGTTCGATCAGAAAGAACTCGGCGCCGCGCTCGATGCACTGGTGGCTGGTAAGTGAAGCGAAACTTTCGACAGGTCGATGTCTTCACGACTGTGCCGTATCTCGGCACCGTCACCTGTATCGAAGGTCGAGTCGAACTGTGACATGCCTCGTTTGCTCGCTACCGCTCCCTACTCTCAGACTCGCTTCGCTCGGGTGACGGTTTCCTTCAGTGTGAATGGGGCCGAGGTGGAGGTGCCCGATGACGGTGCTTCCCTTTTGGAGGCGCTGCGAGATCGTTTGGGGTTGAAGGCGGCCAAGGACGGATGCAGCCCACAGGGACAGTGCGGGTGCTGCACCGTGTTGGTGGACGGTCAGCCGCGAGTGGCCTGCGTCACGCCCGTCGTGCGGGTGCGAGGCCGCTCCATCACCACGCTCGAAGGCATGCCCGACGCCCACGTTTGGGCCGATGCCCTCTGTGCCGCCG
>JAYTKG010000008.1:0-16993 GCA_043730435.1 Acidimicrobiia bacterium
CCCGTTTTCGGGGTCGATGCCGTCGGGGATGCCGCCTTCGCCACGTCTTCGGACGTGGCCTTCATTGAGGCAGTCAGGCTCTCCGCCGCAGCCTCGGCAGCCACGACGACTTCGCCACGTCTTCGGACGTGGCCTTCATTGAGGCACCGTTGCGGATGCGTTCGACCTTCTCGGCTGCCAGCTCTTCGCCACGTCTTCGGACGTGGCCTTCATTGAGGCCCACTACCCCTGGTGTACGCCTTCTCGGCGTTCAGCTTCGCCACGTCTTCGGACGTGGCCTTCATTGAGGCGGAGTCGTCTGCCGGGAGCACCTGTCCCCCGAGCAGTACCTTCGCCACGTCTTCGGACGTGGCCTTCATTGAGGCCGTCAACGCCGTCAACGCCGTCACGGCGTCACGCTCCGCCTCGCTCGGCCTTCGCCACGTCTTCGGACGTGGCCTTCGTTGAGGCGACGTTGCAGAGGATCGCAGTAGTTCGAGCATTGCAGTGTTTCGCACGTCTTCTGGCGTGGCCTTCACTGACAGTGCCGCGATCACCATGGTTTGACCCGTTGCCCGGCATCGTTCAACGCATTCGCCTTGCGATGCGCAATATGCGCAGTGATGGCGTGCAAAGGCTGGTCAATACTCAAATGTCTGTATATACTTTTGTATATGAAGACCTCGTCGGCCGCGCAGCTTGTTCGGCGGCTTCGGGAGCAGGCTGGTGTGTCCCAGACCGAACTGGCGGAACGATCGGGCGTTGTGCAGTCGGCGATTTCAGACTACGAACGCGGTAAAAAGGAACCGGCCTTCTCGACGCTGCAGCGCCTGGCAACAGCGGTTGATCTTGACGTGAAGGTTTCCTTCAGCCCCACGTCTTCAGCCAGAACACTCGCCTCCTTGCGGCGGCGGCGGGGTGCCATTCTCGAAACATGCCGCCGCCACGGTGCGAGCAATCCAAGAGTGTTCGGATCGACAGCGAAAGGAACAGCCCGACCCGACTCGGACATCGACCTGCTCGTCGACCTTGAGTCCGGACGGACACTGTTCGACGTCGCAGCACTCCACGACGACCTCGAAACACTCCTTGGACGCGACGTGGATGTCCTCACATCTGGGTCCGTCAAAGGGCGGCTTGCGCACGTGGACAACGAAGCCGTCCCGCTTTGAGGCACTTCGAGGACCGACTGAACGATATTTTGCTGGCCGTCAACGACGCAGCCGAACTCATCAAACGCGGCCACACTGCGTTTCTCGCCGACCCGCTCCTGATACGCGCCGCGAAGAACATCATCGCCGAGATAGGCGAGGCGGCCAAAGATCTTGACGACCAGCTGCTAGCGACCATGCCCGGCGTGCCATGGAAGAACGTCAAGGGCATGCGCGACAAGGTCGTGCACGACTACCCCGAAGTCGACCTCAACGTCATGTGGGACACCCTCCTTTATGGGTTGCCAGCGGTAGGCATAGCAATCATCAACCGTGCCAAACCCTCAACCAACTGAGTGGCACCAACAATTCAGAAGGCCTGGCCGATCCAGCTGGGGGCCTTGATGGAGGCTCAAGCGGACTCACCGCGGGTTGGTTCCGAACAGTGCGAAGACGATTGCGTCATCCACGGCCAACATCTGCGCCTCGGTGAGCGTTGCCGCCTTATCGCGGAGCTCACTCTTGAGCACCGTGTTGAGTGTGGATGCATTCATCGATCCGCGCACGGCGCCATCGACCGACTCATCGTCAACCAGCACCCATCCCGGACGGTCCGGTCGCTGAGGCGTCGACGAGATCGACGCGACGATGCACGATTTAATTCTTGACTCGTTCATCTCGTCGCACGACACCACCACAACCGGACGGGCTTTGATTGGGAAGTCGTACCAGTAGACCTCACCGCGAAGGATCACGTGCTTGGTGAGATGCGGCGCCGACTGACGGCTGCGACGTCAGCAACGAGTTCACGGTCGTCGTCAGTCTCGTCATCGACATACGAATTGATGAGATCGACCATGTCCTTGCGAATGGTGTTCTGAAGTCGCGAGGCAACAAGAGCGGAGCGCGACATGCCCAAATGCCTGGCAATTCGGTCGAGGTTGTCGACCAATCCGTCGGGCAGCGAGACTGTGATTGTTGCCACCTCTTTACCTTACAAGTCGCTAATCAGAAATGTTAAGGATGAGATGTAAATGAGAGGGCTACAGGGAGATGTTGCCACCGTGAACAACATGTGGACTCCTTTACTGTCAGGCTGTGCGGGTGACATGGCGGAAGGTGATGCAGACAATTGGGTGGCTGATTGTGGCGGCCTGCGGGTGGATTTTCGTGTCGTCTCAGGCCGGCATCACGCGGCCGTTTGTCACGGTGGCGGGCCAGGCTTTTGCCCCGGTTGTGCTGGTCGTTGCGTGGCCGGTGCTGATAGCTGCAGCAATGCGCCGGGCGTGGCCACTCACGACAGCGGCCGCACTGGTCTGCGTGACCCACGTGGCTTTCGTTGCGCCGCTTGTGCGCGAAGACTCGCGACCGTCGTGGGCCGCCACGGCTCCTGGCCTCACCATTGCTTCGGCCAATGTCTTATTCGAAAACGTCCGCCCGACCGCTGGAGCTGAGGCGCTCGCCAACGTCGACGCCGACGTCATCGTGCTGGTGGAACTCACACCTGCGTGGGTCGAAGCGATGAGGCTTGCGGGTCTGCTTGACCGCTACCCGTTCCACGAAATGACGCCGGTGAAGGGAGCCGCCACCGGCTCCGGGGTCTTCTCCAAATTGCCGTTTGCCGCCACGCACGTCGACCACGCGCAGGCTCGGCTGGTGCACTCTGTCGACGTTGTGGTCGGCAACCAGACAGTCCAGATCGTCGAGCTTCACCCGCAGGCTCCGAATTCGGGACCCATGCTTGATTCGTGGGAGAAACAGATCGAGGGCCACGCTCCGATCGTGGACAAGAGGGCGGGGCCGATCGTGCTGGTGGGCGATCTCAATGCCAGCTATCTCCATCCGCCGTTTCGACAACTGCTGTCGCACGGTCTGCGTGACGCCCACGAGCTCATGGGACAGGGCCTGACGTTTTCATTCCCTATCGGTGACCGTGTGCCGCCGGTGACCCGTATCGACCATGCCCTCATCACGAAAGACTTGGCTGTGCAGTCCGTGACCGAGCTCACGATTCCGGGCAGCGACCATCGTGGTTTCATCACTCGCCTGGCCGTACAGCAGCGTCCGTAGACGGCAGGTGGCACCGTGTCGGTTAGCACTCTCGGGGTGAGGTTGCTAACGGGTCTTTCGGCCCGCTAGCGTTAGCAGTCACCTAGTGAGAGTGCTAATTCGCGCTCACATGAGTTCCCTAGTGACACGCCAATGGAGGCCGAATCATGAATCTCAAGCCCCTCGATGACCGCATCGTCGTCAAGGCCAACGAAGCCGAAGAGCGCACCGCTTCCGGCCTTGTTATCCCCGACACCGCCAAAGAAAAGCCCCAGCAGGGCACCGTTCTCGCCGTCGGCCCTGGTCGCCGTTCAGACCAGACCGGCAACGTCATCCCCATGGACGTCAAGGTCGGCGACACCGTCGTCTACTCGAAGTACGGCGGCACCGAAATCTCCCTCGGTGGCGAGGATGTTCTCATTCTCACCAGCCGTGACGTCCTCGGCGTCATCGAGAAGTAGGCCGCATGTCGAAGATTCTGAAGTTTGACGAAGATGCGCGCCGCGCCCTTGAAGCTGGCGTCAACAAGCTCGCCAATGCCGTCAAGGTCACGCTCGGGCCAAAGGGCCGCAACGTCGTGCTCGACAAGAAGTTTGGCGCCCCCACCATCACCAACGACGGCGTATCCATCGCCCGTGAAGTTGAGTTGGAAGACCCGTTTGAAAACATGGGTGCCCAGCTGGTGAAAGAAGTCGCTACCAAGACCAACGACGTTGCCGGTGACGGCACCACCACGGCCACTGTTCTGGCCCAGGCCATGGTCCGCGAAGGCATGAAGAACGTCGCTGCCGGCGCCAACCCCATGTCCCTCAAGAAGGGCATCGAGAAGGCCGTTGCTGCCGCCGTTGCCTCCATCAAGGAACAGTCGAAGGAAATCGACGACAAGAGCGAAATCGCCCAGGTCGCCACCATTTCCGCCGCTGACCCAGCCATCGGTGCCGTCATCGCTGACGCCATCGACAAGGTCGGTAAGGACGGCGTCGTTACCGTTGAAGAGTCCAACACCTTCGGTACCGAGCTTGACTTCGTTGAGGGCATGCAGTTCGACAAGGGCTACATCTCGCCCTATTTCGTGACTGATCCCGAGCGCCAAGAAGCGGTTCTCGAGGACCCGTATATCTTGTTCCACGCCGGCAAGATCTCGTCGGTGCAGTCGGTGCTTCCGCTGCTCGAAAAGGTCATGCAGGGTGGCCAAGCCCTCGTCATCATTGCCGAAGATGTCGATGGCGAGGCCCTCGCCACGCTCGTTGTCAACAAGATCCGCGGCACCTTCAAGTCGGTGTCGGTCAAGGCCCCCGGCTTCGGTGATCGTCGTAAGGCAATGCTGCAAGACATGGCCATCCTCACCGGTGGTCAGGTCATCTCGGAAGAGGTTGGCCTCAAACTCGAGAACGCCACGCTCGACCTGCTCGGTCGGGCCCGCAAGGTCGTTATCGAGAAGGACAACACCACCATCATCGAAGGTTCAGGCGACGCTGACGAGGTCAAGGGCCGCATCAGCCAGATCAAGGCCGAGATCGAAAACACCGACTCTGACTGGGACAAAGAGAAGCTGCAAGAGCGTCTCGCCAAACTTGCCGGCGGCGTCGCTGTCATCAAGGTCGGCGCAGCCACCGAGGTCGAGCTCAAGGAAAAGAAGCACCGCATCGAAGACGCCATCTCGGCTACCCGTGCGGCCATCGAAGAAGGCATCGTCGCCGGTGGCGGCACCGCCCTTCTTCGTGCGAAGTCCGCGGTGCGGGCCGTTGTCGACTCGCTTTCGGGCGACGAGGCCACCGGTGCCCGTACTGTGCTTGCCTCACTCGATACGCCGGCTCGTCTCATCGCTGAGAACGCCGGTATGGAAGGCGGCGTTGTCGTTGAGTCCATCGAGCGTCAGACCGGCAACATGGGCATGGACGCCGCAACCGGCGAGATTGTCGACATGGTCAAGGCTGGCATCATCGACCCAGCCAAGGTCACCCGGGCGGCACTGCAGAACGCAGCGTCCATCGCAGCCATGGTGCTCACCACCGAATGCCTCGTTTCCGACAAGCCGGAGAAGGCCCCGGCTGGCGGCGGCGGCATGCCCGGCGGCATGGGCGGCATGGGCGGCATGGGCGGCATGATGTAGTGCCCTGAGGGTCGGTCTCGCAAGACTCGCCCTCACATACTCCTTCGGGAGTGATGCATGCACGCCTTCGGTCGCTACATCCGACATACTGGATGGGCCAAGCGGCGACTTAGCAACAAGATGCGACCCGGAACCCCGTTCCGGGTCGTTCTTGTTTTCCCAGGTAACCTTCCGTGAGATGAGCAAGCCGAAACGCCAGGGACCCCTCGCCTTCTGGATCCATCAGGTCTCGGAATACGCCCTCGGCGTGCTGGTTGCGTCCAGTGCAGCCCGCATAATCCACCCTGAATTGCCCATCGTGGTTGCCGTGGTGATTCTGTTACTTGCGGCAACAGCCGACGGTTCGGCTGCAGCTGTCCACCTGGTCAAGCGACCGCTGCATCGTCGACTCGACATCGGCATCGGGATTGCCATCGTGGCGGTGTCGGCGGCGCTTTACACTCGGGTCGGCGCGAGTGCAGCCATTCTCACCGGTCTGGCCGGAGTGGCATTGCTGGCGCTGAGTTGGCAGACCAACTACGCGCCCAGGCCCGTCAAAGTTCGCCGCCCAACGCGCCAGATTCGAATCCCACCGCGACCATCGCGACGAAGGGTTGATGGCCCGCAGCTGAGTCGAGGAGCTAAAGCGGAAAAGGCCGGTCGCAAGGCGGGTCGCTACGCAGCAGTTGGGGTGAAGGTGTGGAAGAACCGCAACAAATAGCCCGTCGGTCCGGCGGAAAACAGCTCATACCTCGACCGGTGCAATGGG
The DNA here is from genome assembly GCA_043730435.1 of Acidimicrobiia bacterium. Taxonomy (GTDB): domain Bacteria; phylum Actinomycetota; class Acidimicrobiia; order Acidimicrobiales; family Ilumatobacteraceae; genus JANMCE01. Next base: position 6,041 of record JAYTKG010000008.1, read on the forward strand.
CACCGGGCCACCCGGCACCGTGGGCCGGCGAGCCGACTCCCTCATCCATAGCGCTTGACCCGCTGCTTGCTCGCATTCGAGGGCGCGGCGACGGGCAACCTCCGGCGCGATTGCTTGAAGGTGCTCGTGCCTCTGCCGTTCTCATCGCGCTGTTCGATGGCGACCACGGTGCCGAGGTACTGCTCACCCGACGCGCCTGGCACCTGCGGAGCCACAAGGGCGAGGTGTGTTTTCCGGGCGGCCGGCAGGATGACGGCGAGACTCCTGTTCAAGCCGCTCTTCGTGAGGCACACGAAGAAGTACTTCTGGACCCCTCTCAGGTCGTGGTGGTGGGAGAGCTTGACCACCTCGCCACCCTGGTCGGTGGCCTCATCGTGCCGATCGTCGCCCGTCTCGACCAACGCCCGGTGCTGTCCGCGGGAACCTCCGAGGTCGATCGAATTTTCACGACCCCGCTGGTCGACCTCCTTCGCAACGACACGTTCCGCGAAGAGCGTTGGACCCGCGACGACATCACCTTTCCGGTGACGTTTTTCGAACTCGACGATGAGACCGTGTGGGGTGCGACAGCTCGAATACTTCGGGATCTTTTGGTTCTTGCAACCGAACGTGGCTAGTGCATTGATCGCGCCGGAAACAGCCAAAGTCAAGAGTTGACTTTGAATTCTTTAAGGCGCACGATGAGTCCTGTCACATCATCTTCCGGCGCACTGAGGAGGCATTGAACATGACAAAGAGCTATCCGTCAGGACTGCAGGCTCCACCGGGTTGACGGGGGAGCGGCGCACCGTCAGTCTGCAGGCCAACGGGCCGTAGATGTGCCGGTAGCTTGACCCGATCACTGTCCCCCGCGAGCTCCCACAAACGACCGGACTGCAACATCAGCCGGCATTGAGCATCGACGACGTGAACAGCTTGCACCGAGTCCTGCGAGCCCCGCTCCTTCTCATCGGACAGCTGCCCTCGGAACCTACGGGTTTCGGGGGCTGCTGCCTTTTTGGAGGCCGGCGTCACGGATGCGTGAGTTGCGCATGGTAGAGCGGATGATGACCGCACCAATGAAGGCCAGTGCCAACACGAGCACACCAAAGAGACCAATCTGCAAGGCGCCGCCACGGTCGCCGGCCTGCTGCGGAGCGGAACCCGAGTTCGGTTTGGGGATGACAGACTTGGTCTGGCTGGCTTGGCCGTCGTCCGACATGGCCACCGTCGTCGTTGTCGTCGTTGTCGTCGTTGTTGCTGTTTGCGCGTGAGCACTGAACGACGGTGCCAGCATCGTGGCCGCGACCAGCGCGAGCGAAACGATTAGGCGCCCCATTAGCTCGGCTTCCGCACGAGCCGAACCCACAGCTGGCCAAGTTGCCGGGCCGAACGGGCAATGGCGGGAAGTCGGAAGAACTGGCTCTTGCCGTGGGGACGGAAGTAGTGATGTACCGGCACTTCCACAAAGCGGGCGCCTACCTTCTCGAACGAATGCATCATCTCAACGCAGATCACCCCGGAGGTGGAGGTGAGCGTGACCTTGTCGAGGATCGATCGGTTGGTCAGGCGGAAATCGCAATCGGTATCGCGCACATGCAGACTGAACAGACGCTTCACCACGTGGTGATAGGTGCGGCCGATCACCTTGCGATACCAGCTGTCACCGCGGCCGATCTTCCACCCCTGCACCACGTCGGTATTCGGCGTAACGGCGTCAATGCACACGGTCACCTCACCGGCGTCGTACTGGGCGTCACCGTCGGTATAGAACACCCATTGCTTGGTGGATGCGGCGAAACCAGATTGCAGCGCGCCGCCGTAGCCCTTATTGGCTTCGTGGTGCACGATGCGCAGCTCGGAAACCTCGAGCGAGAGCCGCTTCAGGACCTCAAGTGAGTCGTCGGCCGAACCGTCGTTGACAACAATGATTTCGAAGTCGTCGACCCGGGTCTTTAGTGCGGCCTGTGCGTCACGCACCATCTTTCCGATGGACAGAGCGTCGTTGTAGCAGGGGAAGAAGGCCGAGACGCTGGTGACATTTGGGTTTCGGAGGGAATTCATGACGGACCGATGCTAGGGCGTGGCGGCCAGCGCAGCCGCTACCTGAGTAATCTCTTCGTCGGTTATCTCCGGGAAACACGGCAGACTGACGCACTCGGCTGCCCACGCTTCAGCTTCGGGGCAGGCCTGGCGCGCGAGGTGCTGATAGGCGGGCTGCTGCGTGACGGCGAGCGGATAGTGGATGCCGGTGGACACACCTTGATCAGCCAGGGCGGCGCGATAGCTCTCTCGATCGGCCACCCGTACAACGGCGAGGTGATACACGTGATCGTGGTGTTCGGGGTGGAAACGCAGGTGCGGCGCGGCGGCGCGATACGTGGCCATGGCTTCCTGGCGCCTCGCATTTGCTCTGCGTAGATCGGGCAGCAGCAGCCGGAGCCATGCGGCCTCGATTTCGCTCATCCGGAAGTTCTGGCTGATGTCCACGTGCACGTACTGCGCCGCCATACCGTGGGAGCGCAGCCGTCGCAATCGGTCGGCGAGATCGGGGTCGTTGGTGACCACCGCGCCACCGTCACCGATGCCGCCAAGGTTCTTCGTTGGATAGAAACTGTAGGCCGTCGCAAAGCTGTGATCATTGGCGTGCAGCGCGCCGTGGGCCTGGGCAGCGTCCTCCAGAATGGGCAAGCCAAGCTCGACCGGAAGTGGTGCCGGGCGGCCGTAAAGGTGGACCGGGATGATGATCTTCGTACGATCCGTGACGGCTGTCTTCGCGGCGGCGATATCGAGTGCGCCGGTGGCCCGATCAACGTCGACCATCACCGGAGTAGCACCGGTGGCGAGTACAGCCGAAGCGGTCGGCACAGCGGTATGCGCAGGCACGATCACTTCGTCTCCGGGGCCAACCCCCTTGGCGACCAGTGAGAGTTGCAACGCCGTCGCTCCGGAGGACACACCCACACAATGCGCATAGCCGGTGAAGGCCGCGAACTCTTCCTCGAACGCCTTGATCTCGGGCCCGAGAAGCACCGCGCCGCTGGACAACACACGATCCACAGCGGCGACAAAGGCATCGCGATATCGAGCACCACGCCGACTCAAATCAAGAACAGGAACCACACCACCCACGTTAGGCCAGCGGCCACCTTTCAGGCGGTTACGTCCTGGTTGTGAGCCCCACGGCCAGAATCACATTCGCCTGCGGACGCGCTGCGACTGAATTGTCAAGATTGATCGGATTGCTTGCACTGTGCAGATTTGGGAACTACAGTTCGTAGTGCCGTCTTCCCCGGTGAAAATAGTGCAGCTTCGTTGGAGCTCTTTTCGCGTGCCGGAAGGTGGGTGTCATGTCGATACCGATGGTTGAACTTGTGCAGGCGTTCTCCCGCCTGATCTCCGCTGGCATCATGATTGATGATGCCGACCAGCCTATTGTCGAGCAGGCGTTGCGCGACTGTGTTCACATCTCCTCGTTCGTCGAAAGCGTGCGGCTTCGAGCCATCACCCGGTTCGACGCGTTCGCAACAGCCACGTCGTCTCCTGATGCGGCCCAATCGATTGTTGATATTACCCGCGGCTCTCGTCGCCAAGCGCAGGCGGCGCAGAAGCGGGCGGCGACAACTTCGCAGATGCCGTCTCTTGGCGACGCGCTCGAGAAGGGAGCGATTTCTAGTGAACATGTCGACGCGGTTGCACAAACGCTGTCTCGCATGGATCCGGTCGATCGATCGAAGCTTGCGAATGACGAGCGTTTGATCGCCGATATGGCGGTTCGCTCCACTCCCGAGCAACTGGCCAAGAAGCTCCAATCTCGGGCGAGCGAGCTGGCGCATGACGACGGCGTGAAGGTGCTTGAGCGTCAACGCCGGGCCGCATTCCTGCGATCCTGGACCGACAAGGACACCGGCATGGTGTGCCTTTACGGACAGTTCGACCCGGAAAGCGGCGCAACCCTGATCGGTCGGCTCCGTAACGCCACCGAGGCCCTTTTCCACGATCGCATTCCCGATACCTGTCCACTCGACGAGCGCAAGCAGGATCACCTTCGTGCGCTCGCTCTGCTTCATCTGACTGAGGGCAAGGGCACATCATCAGGTCGACCAGACATCACGGTTGTGATCGACCTGCAGACGCTGCTTGATGGCGCGCACTCGCAGAGCCGCGTCGAGGTTGATGGTGGGGTGACGCTGCCGATCGAAACGATCCGCCGCATGGCCTGTTTGTCCAACATCATTCCCGCCGTGCTTGGTGCCAACGGTGTGCTGCTTGACCTTGGTCGTTCACAACGTTTAGCCACAGCGCAGCAACGCACCGCGATGCGAGCCATGTACTCAACCTGCGGTGCGCCCGGCTGTGCCGTTGCGTTCGAACACTGCACAATGCACCACATCGCCTACTGGCGTCGCGGAGGCCACACCGATATCGGCAACATGCTGCCGTTGTGCAGCAAACACCACCACTTGGCTCACGAAGGCGGTTGGCTACTCCAACTCAGCGCTGATCGATACCTCACGATCACCAAACCCGATGGTTCCCGCCAAACCCACCCACCCCCGCTTGCCCGCGCCGGCTGAGGTCACCCTTGCGCGCTGGTCGGCGGGGGCGTAGGTTGCGATTGGGTTCGGGGTAGTGACTTACCGAAGCCGATCTCAGGGTGCAATTCGGCCGCGCTGGTTGGGCCTCTGCTCCAAAGGTGTCGTTCCCGCTTGTCCACCCCGAACCCACCCGTTTGGACGCTGGCCGACAGGTCTAACGCTGGTTGACGCGGCGGTCGGGGAGATACCAGTGGTGGTTGCGGTAGAAGTCCAGCGTGGTGGCGATGCCGTGGGCGAAGCTGATTTCGGGTTTCCAGCCGAGCACTCGCTTGGCTTTGCTGAAGTCGCCCTGGAAACTGCCGATGTCGATCTGCGCGTGTTCGGGTGGCCAGGGGATGAGTGACACGTCGCTGCCTCCACCGGCTGCGGTCACGGTGAGGTTGGCGATGTCGAACAGGCCAAGCGCCTGGGGGTGACCGAGGTTGAAAATCTGACCCACCGCGTCGGGGCTGAGCATGGCCAAACACATGGCTGACACCACGTCATCTACATGAAGACAATCGCGCAGTTGCATGCCGTCGCCGTACACCGTGATCGGTTCATGCCGTAGTGCCCGACGGATGAACACAGGCAGGAAGCCCAGCCCGTCGCGGGTAAGACATTGGCGCGGGCCGTACACATTGGTGAGGCGCAACGCACACGTCCGGAGCCCGTGGACAACGTGATAGAGCAGATGGAATTGCTCACCGGCCAGCTTGTCGACACCGTTGATGTCCACCGGATTGGTTGGGTGATCTTCATCCACCGGCAGATACTTTGGGCGTCCGTACACCTGGCGGGTACTGGTCTGCACCACCATCGCGGTCGGGTTGTTGTAGCGGAGGATTTCGAGGAAGGCCAGGTGGCTGCGAGCGTTGAGGTCGAGGTCACGAAGGGGCTCGTGCATCGACTCGAGGTGGCTCACCTGTCCGGCCACGTTGAACACGAACTCGGCGTCGGCAATGGCCGGGGTGACCAGTTCGGCGTCGCCAATATCGGCCCGAACCAGCGTTACACCGTCGAGTCCGTCGAGGTTGCGCAGATCTCCGCCGTGCTGCGGAATCAGCGCGTCAATCACCGTCACGTCAGCGCCTCCGCCGACAAGGTGATGCGCGAGCGCGGCACCTATAAAGCCCAGGCCGCCCGTGACCACACATCGACGACCTGCGAACGGCGAAACACTCATCACCAGAAATGTAGCCCGATGACTCGGCGAGGCGTCCCTTCGGCGGCACGGGGCTCGCACTAACGTACGAAAGTGTCTGTGACCCTGCTTCCGGCTGATTCGCCGCGTGCCCGGGTCCTTTTGGCGGAATCGGCGGTCGCTGCGCTGGCTGCGTTGATCGCCGTCACGCTCCACCTGCGGCTGTGGCGAGCGCGTTGGAATGAGCCGTTCGCGCTGGGTGGCGATGCGTCGTTCTATCTAATGGAGGTCCGGTCGCTCGGGAGATTCGGCACCTATCTGTCGTCACCAAACCTAGGGTGGCCATTTGGTCAATCGCTCCACGACTTGCCGCAGGGCGTCGACAACTTCCACTGGTTGATCCTGAAAGTGCTGTACGCCATCAGTGGCACCACCGGAGGAGCCGTCAACCTGTTTTACGTGCTGTCGTCGTGCGCAGTGGCCGCCATGACGATGATCGTGGTGCGCCTGTTCGGTGTGCGCAGATGGCTCGCGCTGGTGATGACGCTGCTGTTCGTTTTTTTGCCGTATCACTTCGCCCGCGGTGAGGGTCACATTCTGCTCTCGGGCTATCAGCTGGTACCGCTCGGAGTATTGCTGGCGGCATCACTGTTTGGTGATCACCCGCCGCTCGTACGTCGCAACGACGCTGGCCGAGTTCGAATCGACTGGCGCAACCGACGTACCTGGCTGGTGATGATTGCGTGTGTGGGGCTGGCATCCACCGGCGCGTATTACATGATGTTCTCGCTCGGACTCGTCGTGATTGCAGCGCTGCTCTCGGCCACCACGAACCAGCGGGGTAACCGTGCTGGCGCGCTCATGGCCGCCGCGGTGATCGTGGTTGTCACGGGCTTCGTGTTCGCGCTGAACGTCTCGCCAACAATCTTGTATCTCGCCAAGAATGGTGCCAACGTCGGCGTCGCCAGCCGTAGCCCGAGCGAGACCGAGCTGTACGGATTGCGCATCAGTCAACTCTTCTTGCCTAGAGAGCAGCATCGCATCGGGCCGCTGTCGAAAATCGCCACGCGTTCACAGGGCAAGGTCGTGCCTTCGGAGGGCGGACAGCAGCTTGGCATCATCGGCGCGGCTGGTCTCGCGGCGCTCCTCGGAAGCGTCGTGCTCGCGGCGATGGGGAAGAGGCTGCGGCAACCGTTTGATGTGCTGAACCGGCTCGGGCTGCTCAGTCTTGCGTGCATTCTTGCGGGGACCGTCAGCGGCTTTGCGGTGTTCATTTCGGCTGCGGGGATGAGTTATATCCGGGCGTGGAATCGGATCAGCGTCGTCATCGGGTTCATGGCATTGCTGGCCGTGGGCTTGCTGCTCGAACACCTTCTGCAACGCCGGCCCGCCGTGTCGTGGCTGGCGCCGGTGCTGGCTGTTGGTCTGCTCGGCATTGGCTACATCGACCAGACCAGTCCCTTCGATGTGCCGCCGTACGACGCCATTCACACACGGGCCAAGAGCGAAACGGCGTTCTTCCAATCCGTTGCAACCGCTGCTGGTGCCGAGGGCACGGTGTTCACCTGGCCGCACGTCTCGTTCCCTGAAGTACCCGATCGTGGCGGCACCGGTGCGTACGACCAGGCGCTTGGCTACGTGTATCAGCCCGATCTGAAATGGAGTTTCGGCTTCACCCGCGGTCGTCATCCGGATTACCCGCTGGCCTTCGAAAGGCAGCCCGCCAGCCAGTGGCTGACAGCAGTAGTCGCTATCGGCTTTCGAACGCTCGTTGTCGATCGCGCTGCGCTGCAGGGCATCAACTCGGTGCCCGACGTCGAGCCTGACGTACGGGCGCAGCTTGGCGAGCCGGTAACGGTCAGTGCCGATGGGCGCTACGCGCTCTACGACCTTCGTGCGTTCGCTGCCAAGACCGAATCGAGCCAAGACGCCAACGCGTTGAAGGCGCTCGCCAGCCGTGTGCTGGCAGGATCGTAGGGCCTGATGGAGCGTGAAGAGTTTCGACGTATGGCCGAGGTCGAGGAGGCCCACTGGTGGTATCGCTCCACCCGTGCTCTCCTTGCCGATCACCTGGGCCCAAGGCTGGCATCCGGAGGGCTCTTTCTCGACGCAGGCGCAGGCACGGGAGCCACAGGCGGATGGATGTCGACCCACGGCCGTGTAGTGGCCAGTGATGTCGAACCCATGGCCCTCGATCTCTACGGGGAACGGGCCGCCGGACGGGTGGCTGCCGACCTGAATCGCCTTCCCTTCGCGGACGAATCGTTCGACGCCGCGCTCTGCGTCACGGTTCTCTATCACTCGGCCATTGGGTCACCGGGAGCGGCCGTTGCCGAGTTGGCGCGCATCGTGAAGCCGGGCGGTGTGGTCTGTTTGATGGAACCGGGTGTGCGGCGCCTTTTCCGTGCCCACGACCGCGAGGTGCACGGCGCCCGCCGCTTCTCGTTGAAGGATCTTGAAAAGCTGGCCATTGATGCGGGTTTGGTGCCCGAGGTTGCGACGGGTGCGTACAGCTTCCTCGTCCCGATTGCTGCGGCCAAGGCGGTGCTTGAACGGGGAAAACAGTCGAGCGATCTCGACAACAACCAGACCGGACTCGGCGGTCTGCTCGGCAAGATAGCCAGCACGGAACGAAAGCTGTTGCAACGAGCCCGCCTGCCCTTCGGCCTGTCCGTCCTTGTCGTCGCCCGCAAAGGGAAATGATGAGGTCGTTCTTGCTCGTGGTGCTCGTGGCGCTCTCCGCCTGCGCTTCCAATGCGAACCAAGTTGTTGCATCAACAACTACTCTGCCATCGGCCACCTCGACGACGATGTTGGTGACTACGACGACCTCCGTCGCAGCTACCACGACCACGGTCGCTCTGCTCGACCGGATCCTCGCTTCACCGGCCGATGAGGTAGAGCACGCCTTTCCAATTGGGGTCGGCGTGAACGCCAGTTATGCCCGTACCCATGGTGAATATCCGGCGACCGATGTGTTTGCCGATTGTGGCACTACGGTGCATGCGATGGCGACCGGTGTCGTCCAGAACGTGCGTCGGGTGGATGACTACGACAAGACGACCGACAACCCGGCGCTGCGGGGTGGCAAGTCGGTCTCGGTCGTCGGTCTGGACGGCGTGCGCTACTACACGTCGCACCTCGACCGGATCGACGTAACCGTTGGCCAGGCGGTCACTGCGGGTGACGTGCTCGGAACCATCGGGCTCACCGGTGATTCGGAGGCTTGTCACACCCACATCGGCATCTCGCCGCTGTGTCCCACCACCGAGTGGTCGGTGCGGCGGGGCGCAATCTGGCCATGGTCGTACCTCGACGCGTGGCGCAAAGGACAGCAGAAGTCGCCCGTAGCGGAGATTCGCGCCTGGTCAAAGGGTCATGCCGAGGCGTGTGCCAAGGCGGCCACCGACCCCAACGCAGCCGACTGACCGCATCGGAATGGCGACGGAATAGCGGCGGAATCTCGGGCAGGCGGGCTCGCTCGGTAACCTTGGCCGGACATGCCTACGCTATCCCGTGACAAAGTTCTCGTCGTTGATTTCGGTGCCCAGTACGCCCAGCTGATCGCCCGACGGGTCCGGGAGTTGCACGTCTACTCCGAGATCGTGCCGCACTCGATCACTGCCGCGTCCGTGAAAGACAAGCAGCCCACCGCAATCATCCTGTCGGGCGGACCGAAAAGCGTGCACGTCGACGGCGCGCCGTTGCTCGATCCGGCCATCTACGAACTGGGTGTGCCGATCCTGGGCATCTGTTACGGCGCCCAGCTCATCGCCCAACAACTCGGGGGAGAAGTCGGCCGCAGCGAGGCCGGCGAGTACGGGCGTGCCACCCTGACCTGTGATGACAGTGCGTCCACCCTGATTCCGGCCGGACTGCCCGGCCAGTTCGATGTGTGGATGTCGCACTTCGACGCTGTCACCAAGACGCCGCCCGGGTTTGTTGCAACCGCAACGACTGTCGGCGCGCCAATGGCGATCATCGAAAACGACGACCGGCGCATCTGGGGCATTCAGTTCCATGCCGAGGTCGGCCACACCCAAAACGGTATGGCGTTCCTCGAACGATTCCTTCAGCTGGCCGAATGCCACGCCGACTGGACTGATGAGTCCATTATCGAAAGCGGTATGGCTGCGGTGAAGGCTCAGGTCGGCGACGGACGGGTGATCTGCGGGCTGTCTGGCGGCGTCGATTCCTCTGTTGCGGCGGCCCTGGTGCACAAGGCTGTGGGCAGCCAGCTCACCTGTATCTATGTGGATATCGGACTCATGCGTAAGGGTGAAACCGAGCAGGTGCTCGAGACGTTTCGTCGCCACCAGGGCATCGAGCTGATTCATGTCGACGCGGGCGATCGCTTCTTTGAGGCGCTGGCCGGAATCACCGAACCGGAAGCCAAGCGCAAGACCATCGGCGAGTTGTTCATCCGCATCTTTGAGGAGAACACGGGCGGGCTCACCGATGCCAAGTTCCTCGTGCAGGGCACGCTCTACCCTGACGTGATCGAAAGTGGGGGTACCGATGGCAAGGCCAGTGTCATCAAGAGTCACCACAACGTCGGCGGCCTGCCCGAAGACATGACGCTCAAACTGGTGGAGCCACTTCGCAGCCTGTTTAAGGATGAGGTGCGCCGCATTGGCTCCGAGCTCGGTTTGCCCGACGAGATCGTGTGGCGTCAGCCGTTCCCCGGTCCGGGTCTTGGCGTGCGCATTATTGGTGAGGTCACGCCCGACAAGGTGGCCATCCTGCAAGAGGCCGACGCCATCGTGCGGGCCGAAATCAAAGCGGCTGGTCTCGAACGGGAGATCTGGCAGGCCTTTGCGGTATTGCCTGATATCAAAGCTGTGGGCGTTATGGGTGATGAGCGTACGTATGGCTATCCGATCATCATTCGTGCAGTGACCTCCGATGACGCCATGACCGCCGACTGGGCCCGGCTGCCCTACGAAGTGCTCGAAAAGATGGCGAGTCGCATTATCAATGAGGTCTCGGGGGTAAATCGGGTGGCATATGACATCACCTCGAAGCCGCCAGGGACCATCGAGTGGGAATAGCCCCCGAAACGGTGATCAGCCAGTCGTCAAGATGTCTCTGAAGGAATGCAACACGTTCGTAACGTTGCTAGGGTGAGGGACGTTATGTCCCGTCGTACCCCCGTAGCGGCCGTGGTCGCGGTCCTGCTGATTTTCACCGCCGCGCTTCCTGCCAGCGCAGATGCTGTTTCCGACCTGAAGGCGAAGGCCGAGCGGATTAGGG
>JAYTKG010000009.1:0-3949 GCA_043730435.1 Acidimicrobiia bacterium
CACAGGCGCGCCGCAGCGCTCCCACGACGCAGAAACGAAACCAGCGGACATCCGGACAGCGTGCCTCCAACCACCAGGACTTAGCAATCGGATTTCGTCCCGATCGAAGGGAGGCGCCTGCACGTCAGGTCGGGTGGGTCACCAGGAGCGGTGCTCGGCAGCCTCGGTTACCCAGGCGAGGTGCCAGCGAGCGCCGCTGGCAAGGAAGCGTCGTGGGCTATCGTCCGCCACGACAAGGCTGTTTGTATCAAGGCCCTCGTCCGGCCCACCTCTCAGAAGAGTGTCCAGTGCATCAAGGTCGAACGGGCACCAGCCTGGGCTGAGCGTTTCGGTGTTGTGGTCGGCTGAAACCTCGGGCAACAGCATGGTGAGCAGTTCCCGATACTTTGCGAAGGCCGCCACGTCGCGTCCTTCCGGGGCGAGTTCACCAAGTTTGCGGAGGGCCAATTCGAGCGCGGGAGCGACGCGCAACGGCGTCACGATTGCGGTGACATATTCGGACATCGGTCGAGGGATGTATCGGTGGCTCAGTGCATACCAGGAACGGTCAGTTGAGAACTGCAGACCCTCAAGTGCGTCGGGTTGGAGTCGTGCTTGCCGAGAGGAGACCTTCGACGCGAGAACGAGAGCGGGAAGTGACAGGGCCACCTCGGACGCTGAACCGAATCCGTCGTCACTCCAACGGGTAGCCACGTTTTGCACGCCGCGTTGCAGCAGGCCGGTGACGGCTAGGGCCCGCCGCTCATCAACGGCACCGGGCTCCTGTCGCTCGAACCGATCAAGAACGTCGCGCCCGTACCGCAGTTTGTGGTTTTCCTCGGTGGTGGTGCGCAATTTGTCAAGCGCCCAGCGCAATGCTCGGGCAACGTCGCTCTCGTCGGTGTCTGCCAACACCTCGGCCTCCTCCGCATCGACGCCTTCCCCGTCGAAGCGCTTGCGCTCCGGCCAGTCGTGCGCATCGAGCACGCGACGAAGCTCGATCGCAGCATGGACTAGGGCATCGGCCGGATGACGGCACGTCTGATGACGGGTGAGGAGCGGATGCTCGGCCGTCCATGCCAGCGGGTCGCGGTCGCCGCCACGGTGGACTCGGACAAGTATCTCGTCGGGTAGTTGTGCCGCCCGACGAAGCGCAGTGACGTTGTCGACAAGCGATCGCACGTCTTTCGGATCGATGGTCTTTCCGTCATTCAGATCACTGGAAATCCGGAGCACTTCGTAGTCATGCATGCCGTCACTCTTGCCGCCGTGCCGGTTGTTGTGTCGGCCAATTTCGCAGCTCGGGCCAGAGGCGCTTCGCGATGAGGGTGTTCTTGCCGCCGATCAGCTTGACCACGGCAACGTCCGACTCGATCGCGCACGTGAACGTAGGTCGCGGCGAGGTACACGTACACGAACTCGGTGTCGCCGAGCGTCCGGTTCCGGAACGCGCCGACGCGTACATCGATACCGGCACAGATCCGTGAGGCCTCGCTCTTGGAGATTCCGGTCTCGATACCCAAGGCTTCGACGAGCTGATCGACAGATCGGGTCGCTACGCCGAGCACGTAGGCTTCCATCACGACCGCGTACATCGCTTGATCGATCCTGCGGCGCGGTTCCAACACGGTCGGGAAGAACGATCCCTTGCGTAGTTTCGGGATCCGTAACTGCAGATCGCCTGCCTTCGTTGACAACACCCGCGGGCGGAAACCGTTGCGTTCAGTCATGCGTGTTTCGGTGCCCCTCGGCCGACTTCAATCGCTGCGCGGGCCTGGGACAAGGCTCACCCAACGGTGGACCCCCCGAAAGCACACCACTCCGCGGGACTTAAACAAAGCGAGGCACACGAGTGTCAGGTTTTGGGAAGGATGTGTCTTGGGCATTCAGCGTTTTGAGCATTGGCCGACAAGTCCACGGTGACCCGACGCGCCCTTCCTGCTCCACAGGTAACTGATCAGTCGTTGATGTGGCGGCTCAGCGCGGGCATCTTTCTGGTCGCCGCCTCGATAACCATCTTCGAGGCAGCAGTTTGTCCACCAGCTCGCCGAACTGCCGTCCTCCTGAGCGCGATACTTCCCGTCCTTCTCGGTCTTGTTTCGTGGAAGGTCGGTCCGCGGCTTGCTCCACGCACCTCGTTTGCGACTGGCCGCGCCATGCTGGTCCTGTCGTGCATTCCGGTTGTCGAAATGGAGATCAACTGGCGCTCAACGCCGGTCGCGGGTACCGCGGGGTTCTTCTTTGCTTTCGTGATCCTCTTCGCCGCGTCGTTCTTCAACCCGCGGGAGGTCTACGAAACACTGTTCGTGGTCGGCGTCGCCAGCGCTATTGGTTTACTTCCGCCCAGCTTCTCCGGCGTTACCTTCTTCACATGGACGCAGACGATGATCGGGCTCACCTCGACAGCACTCTTCACCACGAGGGTCGTTGGGCAGATGCGAATGCTGTCCTATAGCGATTCGCTCACCGGAGCGTTGAATCGACGCGGCTGGGATATGACGCTCAAGGTGGCCGAGGAAGATTTTCTACGGGCCAACGCGCCCCTTTCCATCCTCATGATGGACGCCGACTCCTTCAAAGAGGTCAACGATTCGGAAGGCCATGATGCTGGCGATCAACTGCTCGTCAATATGGTCGAAGCCTCCAAGAGGGCGCTCCGGAAGTCAGACGGTCTGGCTCGGCTTGGTGGCGATGAATTCGCCGTGGTCCTTCCCGGCTGTGATCAAGCAAATGCGGTTCGCCTGGCGAATGCGGTGCTTTCCATGCTGCTCGCCGACACCGGTCGGACATGCTCGATTGGGGTTGCCACTGTTCTGCCCGGCTGCGATCCGCAGGACCTCGTTGCCATTGCCGACCGCGCCATGTATCTCGCAAAGGCGTCGGGTCGAGCGTGCGTTCGGGCGCTGATGGTCAACGAGAATTCCGAAACCGTCACAGCTCCATCGGGGCATCCACTCCTCAACGAAGACCTTCCTCTGTAGCCCTCACCACGGAACAAGTCTCACGTCAGCCCATGAAGCGGCCTGTTCACGCACGGACATAGGTGAGCGAAGACTGGGCTACAAGTTGGTGATCGCTGTCGAAGGTTTCCGCAGTGCCGAAGACAATGCGACGGCCGAGCTTTACCACTTCGGCGCGACACGTGATGTCGCTCGTGGCGCCGCGCAGAAAGCTGGTCTTCATCTCGATGGTGACGGCCATCTGTTCCTCGCCGGTGCGCGTCATGATGGCGAGCCACATGGCGACGTCGGCAACCACTTCGTAGCTCGGTCCATGCAGGATGCCACCCGGTCGGGTGAGCTGCTCACGAAACGGCAGCCCGACCGTCGCCCATCCATCGCCCAGGCCCTCAACCGTAAGCCCCCACCATCCAACGAACGGCGTGGCCTCGAACAAACGTCGGGCATCCTCCAGACTGAACTTCGATTGTTCCGGCATGCTCGTGGAGTCTTGCACCCGCGACCACGGCGACGCAGGCGAGCACACAATCGTTGAGCGGAACTTCTGCATCACGGCGGCATCTTTGGGGATGGGGCGGATCGTTGTACCGTGCGTGGGTGCCGAAGAAGCTGGAGCTGTAATGACACCTAACCCTGTTGTGGCGGTGGTGATGGGCTCGACCAGTGATTGGACAGTGATGTCTCGCGCCGTCGACACCCTCACGCTGCTCGGCATTGCGCATTCCACCCGGGTGCTATCGGCGCATCGGATGCCCGATGAGATGTTTGCCTTCGCCGAGCAGGCCGAGGCCAATGGACTACGAGCCATCATCGCCGGCGCCGGGGGAGCCGCCCATCTACCGGGAATGATTGCGGCCAAGACGACCGTACCCGTGCTTGGTGTGCCCGTCCCGTCCCGTCACCTTGGCGGGCAAGACTCGCTGTACTCCATTGTGCAAATGCCAGCTGGCGTGCCGGTCGCCACGTTCGCAATCGGCGAAGCGGGTGCCACCAACGCCGCGCTTTTTGCA
>JAYTKG010000010.1:0-4388 GCA_043730435.1 Acidimicrobiia bacterium
CGCTCCGGCCATGATCGACGTGCCCAACTCGCCCGACCATCCCGCGTAGCGGGCCTGGCGAAGCGCGTCGAGGTCGCCGGTTTCGATGATCGATACCGCGGCCAGCAGGGCACGAGCCATGGTGTCCATGCCGCCGATGTGGCCGATGAAAAGATCATTGCGGTCAATGGACTGCCGTCGAAGCTTGGTGTCAAAGTTCAACCCGCCCGTGGTGAACCCACCGCCGCGCAGAATTTCGAGCATGCCGAGCGTCATCACTTCAACCGAGGTGGGGAAGCGGTCAAGGTCCCAGCCCAAACGATCGTCACCGGCGTTGGCATCGATGGAACCGAAGATGCCAGCGTTCACTGCGGTCGCAACCTCATGGGGGAAGTCGTGGCCGGACAGCGTTGCGTGATTGACCTCGATATTGGTCTTGATCTCATCGGCAAGGTCATACTTCTGCAGGAACGCGTGCACCGTCGCCACATCGAAGTCGTACTGGTGCTTTGTCGGTTCACACGGCTTGGGTTCAATGAGAAGTGTGCCGGTGAAGCCGATCTTGTTCTTGTGTTCGACCACAAGGTGGAGGAAGCGGGCGAGTTGGTCGAGTTCACGCCCGAGATGAGTGTTGAGCAGCGTGTCGTATCCCTCGCGGCCACCCCACAGCACGTAGTTGTGGCCGCCTAGTCGATGCGTTGCATCGAGCGCCAGCGCAACCTGACCGGCGGCGTAGGCAAACACTTCGGGGTCAGGGTTGGTGGCGGCACCGGCCTGATAGCGCGCGTTGGAGAACAGGTTGGCGGTGCCCCACAACAGCTTCACGCCGGTGGATTCCTGGTAGTCGGCAGCCAACTCCACCATGGCGTGAAGGCGGTCGGCCGACTCGGCAAACGTGTGACCCTCGGGCGCGATGTCACGGTCGTGAAAGGCATAGAACGGCGCACCCAGCTTGGACACGAACTCAAACGCGGCGGCCATCTTCTGCTTGGCTGCTTCCATGGGATCGACGTTCGGGTGAAGATTCGGATGCCACGGGCGATCCATGGTTCCGGAACCAAAAATGTCGAGACCGTCCCAGGCAAACGAGTGCCAGTAACAAACTGCGAACCGCAGGTGTTCCTTCATGGACTTGCCGAGCACGACCCGGTTTTCGTCGTACCAACGGAACGCCAACGGATTGTTGCTGTCCGGCCCTTCGTAGGGGATGCGGTCGGTGATGTCTGGGAAGAAGGGAGCCACGATGAATTCTCCTGGAATGACGAGTCTGGAGTTTGTTTAGTCTCCAAACATTATCAGATCGCGCGAAAGGCGCTTTCCAATCGCGCATTGCGGCCGTTAACCCGACTTTGTGACCGCCATCGAGCCCTTATGCGCGAATCCTTGGCTTCTCTCGCGCGAATCGGCCGGCGCAAGCAGGTCACATCCGGCTCGCTGCAACGCTCCGGCGAGCGAGCGGCGCACCAACCCCGGCTCGTGCTCAATCTGGTTCGGCGTGACCGTGATCCAGTGGTACCCAAGTTCGTTGTAGACCGCTCCTCGGCGGTGGTCTCGTTCGAACTGTCCTTCGTGGAACTGTCGGCTATCTACCTCCACCAGAAGTCCCATCGACGCACGAATGGTTTCGGGCCGCCGTTGCTGTCGGAACGGGATCATGAAGTCGGCGCGAAAATCAATGCGACCTCGCCGAAGAATGGGGATCTGGCGCCACGGAACCAAATCCCAGGTTCGCAGAAGTTGGACCGCGCGCGTTTCGGCGTAACTCTCGGTGGGAACCACGTTTCCTCGTCGTTGCAAAACTTCGTGCAGCATCTGGTCGCCCGGAGCTCGCCCACGAGCGGCACGCACATTCGCCCCATCGCGCAGCGCGTGCTCAACGGCCAGCTCGATTCGATCAAGAGGTGCCAACCCGTCGGCCGCTCTGACCAGGTCGAGGGGGACGGCGTTCAGGTGCCGGACAACAGTCTCGATTGGACAAAGTCGCACATCGGCGACCTCCACAGGGGTTTCCCACCGCCGCGTCCGAACGACTCGTTCGCCGGACTCGCCCCCTATGGGGGCGCACCAGAGTTGTGGCCAGTCGATGTCTTTGAAGCCATCAAGACCGTACACAGCCGCAGCATACGGTCCGGTCATTGCAATACGACGATGGGTCATTACCCCTCCGAACAACGGGAGTGCTCAAGAAGGGGAAGATGGTCAGCTTGGATCGAAGGATGCGCTGCGTCAAGACCCTTCTGGGCCGCCCGCCCAACCGTCGTCCCGCCGCCGTTCGCGCGTAAGGCCAATCAATTCGCGCATAAGGACAATTGTGAGCCGGGTTTTGACCGCGATTGGGGCTTATGCGCGAATAGGGCGGGGCTTATGCGCGAAAGGTTCACTCGTCGGCTTGCAGGTGGACGGCTCCGTGCTGTTTGGCGGTCGGATCAAGCTGGGCTCCGGCGAGCTACCAGCCTTGGCGTTGGGTGGTGAGGCCGGCTTGCATGTTGGCTTTGGCGGCGGCGACTTCTTTGCGGGTCGACACTTCTGGCACGCCGACTTCCCAGAAGGCACCGCCTTCGGTCCAAACGTAGGGGTCGGTGTCGATGACGATGACGGTGGAGCGGTCGTTCTTGCGGGCTCGCCTCAACGCGTCTTCGAGCTCGGCGATGGTCTTCACCTTTTCGCTGATGCAACCCATCGACGCAGCATGGGCAGCGAAGTCGACACCGACCGGGTTGACCACGCGGCAGTCGGCCAGCAGGTTGTTGAAGGGCTTGCCACCCTGGTTGATCTGGAGTCGGTTGATGACCGCGAAGCCACCGTTGTCACACACGATGGCGGTGACCTTGTGGCCGGACAGCACCGATGAGTACAGGTCGGAGTTCATCATCATGTACGAGCCGTCACCAACGAACGCGTACACCTCGCCCTTTGGCCGGGCCATACGGGCGCCCCATGCTCCCGACAATTCGTAACCCATGCACGAAAAGCCATACTCGGTGTCGAAGCTGGCAATAGCCCGGCCTTCCCAGCCGTTGATCAACTCGCCGGGAAATCCGCCAGCCGCGGTCAACGCGAAGTCATCCTTGGTCGCCTGGCGGGACACGGCGCCGACCACTTGCGCATAGGTGGGCGTGGTGGCCGCATCATGCTTTTGGATGCTGGCGAGATAGGCGAAGAAGCTCTTTGCTTCCCTCACGGCGCGCTTTTGCCACGACGTTGCCGTGACGTATTTGCCGAGGGCTTTGCTCATCTCGATGATGGTCTCGCGGGCGTCACCGACCACTGGGAGCGCCAAGTGTTTGTAGGCGTCGAGGCGGGCCGCGTTGATGGCGATGATCTTTACTTTTTCGTTCTTGAACACGGTCCAAGATCCGGTGGTGAAGTCCTGCAGACGAGTGCCAATGGCCAGCACGACATCGGCTTCGGCGATCATGTTGTTGGCCGCTTCACAGCCAGTGGTCCCGACCGGGCCGACCAGCAGCGGGTTGGATCGCAACAGGCTGGTGCGACCGGCAACCGTCTCCACGACGGGGATGCCGTGTTTGGCGGCAAAGGCGGCGAGCGCCACTTCGGCCTGCGAGTAATGAACGCCGCCGCCCGCAATGATGATGGGCTTCTTGGCAGCTGCTACGGCAGCGACGGCTTCGGCCAACTTGGCGACATCGGGACGTGGTCGGGGCGCGACGTGGATGCGGTTTTCGAAGAAACGAACCGGGAAGTCGTACGCCATAGCCTGCACGTCTTGGGGCAGACCGATGAACGCCGGGCCTCGACTGGCGGGGTCAAGCATGGTGGCAAGCGCCTGCGGTAACGAGGCCAGGATCTGGGCGGGTGAGGTGATGCGATCCCAGTAGCGGGTGACGGCCCGGAACGAATCGTTGACCGTGGTGGACGGATGCCCGTCATGCTCCACCTGCTGCAGGACCGGGTCGGGGATGCGGCTTTGGAACGTGTCGCCCGCAATGAGCAGCACGGGCAAACGGTTGGCCATGGCCACGCCCGCTGCGGTCACCATGTTGGTGGCGCCGGGGCCGACCGACGACGTTGCCACCATGATCTGCTGCGCTCGCACCGCCTTGGCATAGGCCACAGCAGCCAGCGCCATGCCCTGCTCATTTTGGCCGCGCCACGTAGGTAGTTGCGTTTGCACCGATTCCAACTCGAGCCCGAGGCACGTAACATTGCCGTGGCCGAAGATGGCGTACACTCCCGGGAACATCGGCACTTCCACGTTATCGACAACGGTGCTCTGCGCCACGAGCCAACGAACGATGGCACCCGACGTGGTGAGACGAATGGTCTTCACAATGATCCTCCTAGGAATCGATGCGGAGCGATTGAACGGTTTCCCACTTTTCGCTGGCGGCAGAACGCAACACGGTGTCCTGCACGCTGACGTAGTCGAGGGCTTCTTTGAAGCCGGG
>JAYTKG010000011.1:0-6936 GCA_043730435.1 Acidimicrobiia bacterium
GGCTTCCAGCATGCGGAGCACGCCTGTACCGGTGACGTTCGCCGTCAGCTCAGCCTGGTGAAAGCTCATGGCCACGAAAGAGATGGCCCCGAGGTTGTACACCTCGTCCGGCTCAGCCACCTCGACCGCACGGATCAGCGATGTGAGATCGGTCAGATCACCATCAAGCAGCTCTACATACGGATGCTCGCGTCGGATGACCTCGGCACGAGGGTTCGCCTGGCCCTTGAGTAGCCCGAACACCTCGTAACCCTTGCTATGCAGGAGTTCAGCGAGGAACCGCCCGTCCTGTCCCGTGATGCCGGTTATGAGTGCGCGCTTGCTGGCCATGTCTTCCTTACTACCTTCGTTGTGTGGGTTGTGAGCTTACGCAAGATGTGGTGGGCCGCTAATCTGGCGCCGGTCAACAGGCATCGAGCAGCTCGACGGCAAACCGTGCCAAAAACGTGAGCGCCCGCGGGCGAACCACAGTACGTCGAATCGGCTCCACAGGTATCGCTCCTGCAGCGTCCATCCGACACAAACGACCAAGTCACTCCCGCGTCTGATTCACTTTCATAGGCACGAATATCGCACCCTCAGTCCGGCCATGATTCGCGACCTCAAAGACATCTTGACCCTCACGCCAATCCAACGATCGCCCGTCGACACCGTCTTTGAACTGCACCGCGACAGAATACGCACCGTCCCCAAACGGCAACGAGTCAAGATCGAAGCGGACAGCTCCCTTCCCCTCGAGCCGTAGGGCGCCGAGCCCGAGCAATGACGTATCGGTAGCGCAAAGTAGTCGGCTTTGCGCATCGAAAATCTGGAGACTCACTACGAGGTCAAGTCCCTCGGTTGCTTCGTAGTCGACCACGATCACAAGTGGCTCACCCGCGTAAGCGTAAGGCCGGTGACCGGTGCCTGGATGCACGAACGAAATGTCGGCAATACGAACACGTTGGTCGCGAGCCGATTCGTGATCGGGGATAGCCAGAGGGTCGTCGCTGTGCCCATGAAGATACTCCCGGTATATGCGAATAGCGTCACCAGGCACCTCGTCAGCTACTAAGTCCCCGTGATGTAGGACGATGGCTCGGCTACAGATCCGCCGAACTAGGTCGGCTCCGTGGGTGACGAAGAGAATCGTTCGTCCCTCACGTTGGAACTGCGCGATTCGGTCCAAGCACTTTTGCTGAAAGACCTCATCACCGACCGCAAGAACCTCATCGACCAACAGCACATCAGGATTGATGTTCGTCGCAACAGAAAATCCCAGACGGACAAACATCCCGGACGAGTAGTACTTCACCTGTTGATCGATGAACGGTTCCAGCTCAGCGAAGCTGACGATGGCGTCGAGTTGGCGTTCAATCTCTTTTTGCGCGATCCCCAAGAAGGACGCGTTGATGAAGACATTTTCTCTGCCGGTCAGGTCCGGGTGAAAACCTGCGCCCAACTCCAACAGCGAGGCCATCCGACCGCGAGACCGGATGGTTCCCGAAGTTGGCTGCAATATTCCGGCAATACACTTCAGAAGCGTCGACTTCCCGGACCCATTGTGCCCGAGCATTCCAACTGTTTCGCCCTCCTGGATCTGAAAATCGATGTTCTTCAGGGCCCAAAACTCAGGGCGCTTTTCACCGCGATCTGAACCAATCACGCGTTCCTTGATCGAGGAGTTCTTTACAACAGCCAGATTGAACTTCTTCGAGACTCCCGCAACATCAACAGCAATCATTTCTCAGACGACCTCAGCGAAGTTGCCTTCAACCCGGTCAAACCAACGGATGGCGAAGTAGAGAAAAACCGTGGCCATGGCGAAGGCCCCGAGTAAGTTTCGTCCGTACCAGAGCGACGAGTGGTCCGGCAACAGCTGCTGGTCAGCTTTACCAATCGCTCTGATTGACGCCTTGCCGTAGATGGCGCGTTGAAAAGTAGCAAGCACCGGGGTAATGGGGTTTGTCCAAGGCAACCAAGCCGGTAGACCCTTACTCACTAGCTTCGAAGCAATCGTCATGAACGGGTAGCTGATCGGTGTTAGCCAGAACAGAGCAAGCATGGTGAGATCCAGCAAGTGAGCGGTATCTCTCGCATATACGTTGAGTGCGCTCAACACGATGGCGAAGCCAGAGCAGATAAGGATCAACGTCAACAATGCAAACGGCAGTAGCCAGACGAACGAAAGATCAATCCTGTGTCCTGCGACAAGAAGCACGAGTGCCACCATGGCCGCCTGAAGTACGAAGTGAATGAGCGCCGCGCCAACGGCTGATAGCGGGAGAATTTCGCGAGGAAACTTCACCTTACCGACTAGATAAGAGTTAGAGGTAATTGATGCGGTACCGGATACAAGCGACGCAGAAAACAGGTTCCAGATAAGGAGACCGGTAATGAGCCAGATCGGAAAGTCTTCGAAGCTCAAGCCGAGAATGCCGAACGCAACCGAGTAAACACCGAGCATCACAAGTGGGTTCAGCGTCGACCACAGGAAGCCGAGTGTGGACTTCTTGTATCTCACGGTCAGTTCCTTGAATGTGAGTCGTACGAGCAACTCACGAGAGCGCCAGATATCGGAAACGTGCCCCCACACCGATCGGCGGGGCGCGACGATACGCAATTCAGGATCGATCGCGTCTAAAGCGGCTCTCTTCAAAATCTCACTTACTCCGTCTGCATTCCTCGGAAAGTTGAATCCTAGTGTTGCTATCCCGCCTGTCATGCGCAGGGGTGAGCCAAGCGAGCGTACCGGCGTCCCAGCACATAGTCGCAGCACAGTGGGATAGTGCGACGATGTCACCGTTATCTAAGCATCCAGGTTACTTTCGATCACCCTTCGCACAGCCACCGGAGATGTACCGCTCATGGGCAAACGCTGAAGGCGGTGTCGCTCACGATCTGTACGCGCCACTGCTGGGAAGGCGCCGTGTCGGACGCGATTGAGACGATTGCGTTCAGAGCGGGCTCAACGGTAAAGGATGGACTTTCTGGATAGCCGTCGGAGTATCGGCGAAAGGAGACTTTCACCGCCGCAGAGCCGGATCGAAGGGCCAGGCCGGGAACACGATTCATGGCGATTTCAATCTTGGCCGGCCCTCCCCCAGCGGGGAGAACTTCGGCGCACACTCCGGGGTTCACGATCGCTGAAGACGCCGTAACGACGAGGGCGCCCCTAGCCGTCGCCTCTTGTAAGCGTTGTGTCGGAACCACGTTCACAAGCGTTTCGACTGAAATGCGATCGACTGCGGAGCGAGTTAAGTTGTCCGACTGAGCGACTTCTTCGTCGGTGGCTGCAGGGGAACCGAGCTCGCTGGTTGCCAACAAGAACTTGCGCCCTTCGAGCTGCGGCATCCTCTGCTTGTCAGGAACATAGCCGTCTGCGACTCGGTCTCTGGCCCACTCGACTGCACGTAGCTCGATCCGAGTGGTTTCCGTAGTTTCTCGCAGTCCATTCGCTCCGTCGTGTAGCACCTTCGTGTTTCCAGCAACGGAGAGGATCGCCAGGATGGGCACGCCGATGTGGATGAGGCGCCTTGGAAAGTGCCTGAGAACTTCCGCCATTGTTAGGATGAGGAATGCAGCGCCGACGTATACGTAGCGGCTTGCGCCAGGATCCCCGAACTGCGCTCGGGAGTACCCCGTAAGAACCCAGTTACTCACGAGCGCTACTGACGGGGCAAGTATTGAGGGTCCTAGCCGGGCCTTTGCAGCGAGAAGGCCTACACCTACGCCAAGACAGAGCCCAAAGATCACGCGACCCCAAAGCAGATCCCGGCCGAACAGTCCGCCGCCAGCGAACCCACCGGACTCGAGGATAAAGCGCGGGATACGTGCGAGGTTGGAACTCTGCCCCTGCGGTTCGCCGTACTTGACGTACCAGATGCCGTAGATAGCCGCCGGCGTAACGCAGACACGGACAACACGCCCGACCTCTCTGCCGCTGACGAGAAGAGCTCCGCTACCGACCAGAATCGCTATCCCCAGCCCGCTACAACTCAGCGACAGAAGGACAAGGCCAGACGCCATCAGGTCGGCCGCGCGCCTGTCTCTGTCAACAAGCAGCCACGCTCCGATTCCTGCGGCGATCGAGCCCATGAAGCCGAGCTGAAATGGCCAAAGAATGTTCTGCCACCCGGACCCCAGCAACAAGAGCGCCGACCCGCTGGCGAGTCCTCCAATCTCACCGATTCGCTGGCGAACATATCGATAGGTCATGGACGCCACAGCAACGTGCACCAGTAGCCCAGCCATCCGATACGCCGTGTAGTTCTTCATGCCGAAGACAGCGAAGAGCACCCGATAAACGAGCACAGGAACAACGGAGAGATGGCCATTGTGCGGTGTCAACAGTGCCTGTATGGAACGCGTTCTACGACCAAACACGAAGGACCATTCGTCGAAGAAGAATGTTTCTGGAGCCCCGAGCCGGAGCAGCCGCCAAACCGCAGCTACACAAAGCGCTATCCAGACCAGGACGGGCGCGACCCGCCCTAGGGATAGGCGTTTAGGCGCCTCAGGTGACAACGTTTCGTCCGTCTCTGCATCTGTCTCCGTGGGGAGATTGTCGATGCTCATCGCGAGATCGCCGAGACTCGGGTGGTCTACTCAGGACGTGCAAGTAACTTCACACCGCTGATCATGACCGACGAGAGGGGGATGTCCTGCGTCTCCGGCGGGATGCGAACCGTGTTGGTGTAGAGCTCCGCCCGGACGATCGAGAAACCAGCCCCTCTCAGTGCCTGGTGAAGGTCGTCGAGGGTGATCCGATTGAGTGTGTTGAAAGCCGACACAAGAACTTCATTCCAGTCCGGTCGGTCCACAAGCGGGTTGGCTCGCAGATGCGAAGCGATCTCCTCGGTGGACGAGCGATGCTGAACAAAGGGTTGTGGAAACCACTCCTCCAGATGCGAACCCCATTCGGAATGGTAGAAGGGGTAGAGCTGAAGGAAGAAGAGACCGGTCGGCTTGAGAATTCGCCGTATCTCTTTCGCAACGGACAGCGGGTCCGAGATGTGCTCAAACGCCGACCAGCTCACCGCCCAATCGAAGCTTGCGTCTTCGGCTGGAATCCCCCGTTCTTCCGACTGGACGAACGACAGATTCTTTGGCAGCGCGGGTTCGCCGAGCATTGTCAGTGCTTTTTGTGCGAGACCTGCTTTGTCGACTTTTTCGATGTCGAACCCGACAAGTCGTTGCGGGTTAAGCCGCTTTGCGATCCCAAGGTCAATAATGCCGTCGCCACATCCGATGTCCGCCACGGTTGCACCCTCAAGACTCAGGTCTTCGCCACCGATGAAGTCGCGCACGTGGTTCACCGCACTTATGTAGTGCTCGAAGAACCACGGGTCGCCCTCTTTGAGGTCGGCTTCGATGCCCTTCTGGCCGGTGGCCACTGGTTCGACGTTCTCCGAGGCACCGAGGATTCCCTTCAGCGCGGCGCGTCGGCGAGACTGGATAGGCCCGACAATTCGTTGGAGGCCCGGAACCCGTTTGCCCCACTGCGCGATTCTCTCGACGTCAATGGTGACGATCTTTTGACTCATTCAGCCGAGAATAACACCGAGCGTGAGAAGGCCCCGGCAATACAGGTGACTGACGGCCTCTTGGATTGGTGGGCAATCGCTAAGGTGACAGTGTGTCTGCCTTTCCAGTCGAGTTCAAGAACATCATCAGCGGGCTTCGTGCTCTACTTCGACGCCCGAGCAAGACGGCTGAGGGGGTGACCGCCGCTACCCAGAGCCTGTCGACCCTGGAGGCCGAGTCAACACGGTTGCGGGACCAGGTAGCTAACCTTGAACAGTTGGTGCGAACGCTACACACCGACTCTTGGGGCGCGGCGCAGCAACGACATAGCGACGCCCTTGACGGCGCTCAAGCCCGCCACGACGATGCCGTGATCACCGCCGGTGTACGACATCAAGACCTAATCACTCAGCTGCAGAACGATGCGGGTACACACAAGTTGCACCTCAACGACCTGGCAGATCTTGCTCGGTCGAATCATCAGGATGCCTGGGATTCGTCCCGCGTGCTTCAGACCGAGATTCTCCAGCGATTTGGCCGACTCGAGCGGGCGGTACGCGCCGGTACTTCGCAGTCGCCCGCAGCGATTGGGAACTCGACGAGTGTTTGGGAGGTGCAGGCAGCACTTCGTCTACGGCACGGCAAAGCAGCCCCGGCTGATAAGTCTGTCGTTGAAATCGGTGATCTTTCGCTTGAGTTTCCAGCCGACGACAGTGTAATGCTCCCGTACATACGCGAGCACCTTGAATGGGAACCTCACGTCGCTAAGGCCTTGGCCAGTCATGTAAAGCCCGGCGATCTCGCTCTCGACCTCGGCGCCCACGTCGGCACATTTTCGTGTCTCCTCGCCCGAGCGGTCGGACCCACCGGTACGGTCGTGGCGGCGGAACCTGATCCAGACAATGCTGCCCTTCTACGGCGAAATCTCATCCGAAACAGCATCGCGAACGTGCTACTCGTCGAGGCGGCCATCGGACCAGACACCGGTGTTACATCCCTCTTCCGATCCCCCACAGGCAACACCGGCGACGCACGAATTGTGCCCTGGGATGAGTCGGGTGAGGAACTGCAAGTGGCAATGGTTCGCCTGCAGGACTTGCTCCCGCAAGGCGTCCGGGTAGCTCTCATCAAAGTTGATGTTCAAGGCTTCGATCACACATTGCTGATGAGGTCCGAAGAAATCCTGCGGGAATCACGACCGGTCGTCGTGATGGAGTTTACTCCTGCCTCGTTTTCCGCTACCGGCGACAAACCAACCGAGTTCCTGGATTGGTTCACCTCGCTCGGATACAGCGTCGAAGTCCTCAACCCTGCCAAAGAAATCCAGACCGGTAAGAAGGCGGTGCTTGCGGCAGCCGCGGCCAGCCCGATCGGCTACGTCGATTTGCTGTTCCTCCCGTCGCTACCTTTGTAGATCGACAGCGCCAGGTC
>JAYTKG010000012.1:0-3899 GCA_043730435.1 Acidimicrobiia bacterium
TTAAGTAATTGCTGAGAGCATCTTACGGTTGGGCCGAGCCAACAGGTACGGGCCGTTTCATTGGGGTGCGACGCCCAATCCACACGCAAATCCATTGAGACTATTCAATGGATTCAAATTGGCATCATTCCTGTGCTGGGTGGAGAAAGACGCGATCAAACCGTCGGCTCACAGCGTTCAGTTGAGAGTGGCCGCCGCCAGTTGCACTTTCAGGGGGGTTGGACCTGATCAACTTCGCGACAGGCTCAGACCCGGAAGTCTGCAACGCCAACTACCCGTTCTCCACATGGCAAGCGATGATGCTCGACGACTGAGTTCTGACTCTCAGTCTTACGCATCCGACCGCGCGTCGAATCGAGCACCGGGGGCTTTGGTGCCTATCTTGGTGCCTAACGCATCGTGATAGACCGCTGCCAGACGGACTGCCTGGACCAAGGTGGAGACGAAATACCAGCTCAGAGCACAGAAACGAACTCAGCGGACAGAAACGTTTGGACTCTTAATCCGCAGGTTCTGGGTTCGAAACCCAGGGGGCGCACCAAACAATCCCTGGCCACAGCCGGTTTCGTTTCTCGTTCGCATTGATGGTCATCGATCTAGCGACTAACCTGGCGACTAACTTCCGAACCTAGGGCGGGTGGATTGTGGGCACGGTCAATACAGACGTCGGACCGGCCCGAGCGCACCGCTGAATTTGCCGGGGATACGGAGTCGGATACGCACGGTGTCGTCGATGGATGTGAAGGCGGACGAGGTCTTTGACGTGCTGGTGAGTCATGATGCTGTGTACAGACGCGGTCCGGAGCAGAACGCACGCCAACACCACAACAAACGTCCAGCTCCACGACACCGAGCGCGAGGCTGGGCGCGCCGACTTCAGGTGGGCGACGTTCCGTCCGGTCCTGGCTGCGGGTTGAATCGAACTTGTTGTCCCATCGGCGAGCACCGCATCGTGGCTGTTCTGTGCGGGCTGGTCAGAGCGCGTTATCGGATGCTGATCACGGGTCATCGCCCTACGCGCCCGTCGAGAAGTTCGCAGGTGAGATCCATGTGGCCGACGTGGCGGGCGGTTTCTTCCACCAGGTGGCTAAGCACCCATCGAAGGTTGGTTGGCCGCATCTCTCCCTGTGACGCCTGATCAAGTGAGACGGCGGCGTCGATCACGGCATCAGCCGCTTGGCTCTCGGCACGGTAGAAGCGCTCCACGTCTCGCGATGACCAGCCGTCTGGAACAACGAAAGTCGGGGCGTACCGATCTGCTGTCCACGACAGGTCCATTCGCTCGCCGGCGAATATGACCCGGAACCAGAGCCGTTCGGAGAAGCCGAGATGCATCACGATGCCGCCAAGTGAGTTCGCAGACGGCGATGGTCTCCAACCCAACTGCTCGTCGGTCAGTTCCTCGAGTTTGAAGATCGCACTCTCGCGCGGGTGAGTAAGCCAGCCCCTGGCCATCGTGCGTTCGTCAACAGGTTCCGCCTCGTTCGGACGTGGTACCGCATAGTCGGCGGCACGGAAGGCCGCTGATCGGGCTCATCTGTATTTTGACTCATTTCGGCTCCTTGTCCGGAAGACCGGTCGTGTCGACGACGCCACAAGTCGCAGAGATGTTCGTCGACGAGCGAACACGGGGCCAAGACGGCGGCGGCGATGGTGACGGCGAGTGCCCCGACAACGGTGGCGCGCCGGCTGGTTTGGGAAATCATTGACTGCCCCTTTGTCGTTGGTTGTTCGTGGTTGGCCGTTTGTGGTTTCCTCTTTGCGGTGCTTGGAGCAAGGACGCGTCCCAGTCGTGCATCAGGCAGTCGAGCGTTTCGATGCGTATCGTCCGGACTCCAAATCGTCTCGGTCTTCCTCGAGGCCGCGGGTGAGGGCCCGTTCCAGCGAACGTCGCAGGAGCGGCGCCGCGATCGGACCGGTGCGCCACCTCAGCGATCTCGCTGGCGACAAACTGCTTGCCTCTTCTCCCGCGCTGCGGCCCGAGATTTCATCGACGTCGCCGCACTTCTTCGACGCTTCACCAAGCCCGAACTCTGCACGATCGCCGCGGCAAAGGACCGGGGCTTCAACATTGATGTCCTTGCCGACGCCTTCAGTGTCCTCCCAACGTACGACCGCGACGACGAGTACCCAACGCTCAACGACGACGACTATCGCGCACTCACTGCAGTGTTCGCCCAGTGGCAGCGAGAGATTCGTCAGCAGTAGTCACTTCGACGACCTCGCGATGCGTTCCAAGGTCGTCACGCGCCCCCGATTGCGGGCGGCGCCGTCGACATCACGACATGCCCGCCGGTGAGAAACGTGCCGCTGACCGGGACCGCCAAAACACCTGATCTCCATCGCCCGATGGAAGCGGTGACGAACCACGGTAGCCGGGCAGCCAAGTCTTCGCGAACTCCGCGAGCGTGGCGCCTCCTGCGGCCGCCTCCTTGATGAGTGGGCAGGACTTGTCGGTCGATGCTGGCGTATCGAGAAGGCCGGCGCGGCCGCTACCGCCGCGGCCGAACCGAAACGCTGGTCATCCCTCGGGAAGATAGATGAACAATGCGCCACCGGTCACCGTGGATGGTACGTGCTCCGTGCCGGCATCACAATGAATGAAGTCACCCGCGTGATGTTCGGTGCCCTCGCCCGTCAACCCGTGAAACGTTCCGGACAGCACGAACACCTCCTCGGGCCCGGGTGCATGGATGTCGACATACGGCAAACGCGAGCCCGGCTCGAACTCCAGAACGACTGCCCGTCGAGCCGTGGCGGATGGGTCGCTCCGATAGAGTCGGCGAACCGTGACACCAGGGCCGATCGGGTGGGCAGGAGTATCGGAAACCGTGGCGACAATGAAGTTGGGCACGACGACATCGTCATCGACACAGAACTCGTCGTCAACGTCGAACTTCTGAACGCAGACTTCCGAAATTCCAAACAGTTGCCCCGAGAACAGACATTAGATTGTGTACGATCTAATTGTGCACTATCGTATTGCGTGTGGCCACCAAGACTGTTCCTGACCTGTTGGGGCTTGATCAGCAGTTGTGTTTCGCGATGTACTCCGCTTCGCTCGCGATGACGAGGCTGTATCTACCGTTGCTTGAGCCGCTCGGCCTTACGTACCCGCAGTATCTGGTGATGCTGGTGTTGTGGGAGACCGACTCGCTCACCGTGTCGCAGGTCGGCGACCGACTCATGCTTGATTCAGGCACGCTGACACCGCTGCTCAAACGTCTCGAAGCAGCCGAGCTGGTGTGCCGCACCCGCGACACCATCGATGAGCGTCGAGTGATCGTGACGCTCACCAAGACCGGTCGCAAACTGAAACAGCGCGCCGCGTCGGTGCCCGAAAACGTGATATGCGCCACCGCGTGTGATCGCTATGAACTTGTTGCCTTGACCGCCCGGTTGAAGGCCTTGCGTTCCAGCTTGTTGACGTTCGCCTCGACACTCGCCGCGTAAAAACCGGATCTCTCATTCCCGACAACACGAAGGAAATTCATCATGGCTATCGAACATGCGGTGTATACCGCTCAGGCAACCTCTACTGGTGGTCGTACTGGTACGACCAGTTCATCGGATGGTGAGCTCAATCTTTCGCTCATGACCCCGAAGCAGTTGGGTGGCGCGGGTGGTCCGGGTACGAACCCTGAGCAACTGTTCGCCGCCGGATACTCGGCGTGTTTCATCGGCGCGATGAAAGCCGTTGCTGCGCACGACAAAATCCATCTCCCCGCCGAGGTATCAATCGAGGCTGACGTAGCGATTGGTGCGATGGTCGGCAAACCCGGCGCGTTCGGGGTTTCGGTCGACATGGCAATCAGCATCCCGGGCATGGATCGTGTCGCCGCGGAAGCGCTCGTCGCGAAAGCGCACGAGGTGTGCCCGTACTCCAACGCCACTCGTGG
>JAYTKG010000013.1:0-9125 GCA_043730435.1 Acidimicrobiia bacterium
GTCGACACCGTCATACTGCTCAACGAGGAAGTGAAGAACTGTTCGCCCTGCGCTGAATCGCTGACCGCGAGCCGATTGCCAGGGGAACACAATGAGCGACGGCACGGCGTACATCGAGGCGAGCGTTTTCGCGTCACGGGCCAACAACGCCGCGGCATACCTTTCGAAAAACGCCTCGACCTTGCCGTTCACACCGGCCGTCGACGGGTCCTCAGATTGCTTGTTCGACATGTGAGTCCTTCGATCTGGAACCGCCTGAGCACCCACAGCACCGGGAACCTAAACACCGCCCAGTTGAGCTCGGATCACCACCTTCGCAGCCAGCGTCGATCGGGCGGGGTGCTACGGCTGGGCTTCGAGCGGCGATGGCGCGGTTCAGTAGACGTGGCTGCCACAGCCAGCGGCGAGTCGAGGTCGACCGGGTCCTCGACGGGCTCGATCCAGCCGCAGTGAGGTCGACGGCGTTCCAGGTCACGACACGCTTGCTGAGATCTCGATCGTCGGTCGATCTGGTCGCCGATATCGCGTTTGCGCTCGGCGTCGTGTTCGCTGCAATGAGGGGATGTCAGTGGACGGTGGGTCGGTAGATGAGTTCTTGGGTGTGACAATCGAGCGTCCGGGTCTCGATGAGCTCCAAGTCGAAGTCGGCCGCACCCTCGAAGATCGGGCGCAGCCCGGTCTTGCCCGTGATTACAGGGAAGACCGTGACCTGCACGCGGTCGACCAGGCCGGCGGCCATTAGCGCCATGTTCAACGACAAGCTGCCGTGTGAGCGCAACGGCACCGGGGACTCGTTCTTGAGTCGGGTGACGATGTCGACGCCATCACCGCTTACGACCGTCGCGTTCCGCCAGTCGAGCGGTGCCCTCAGCGTCGTCGACACGACTGTTGTCGCCATGTTGGTCATCCGCGTGACCCATGGGTCACGCACGTCGGACCCCTCGGTGCTCGAGCTGATCATTTGCACGAACTCCCGATAGGTGTTGGCTCCGAGAACCATCTGCTGCTCGGGGCCGTACTGGGCAAGCCGGTGCTCAAGTAACTCCGGACCCTGCTTACCCCAATAGCCGCCCCAGTCGCCCTTAGGGCCGTAGGAGCCAAAGCCATCAAGGGTGGCGAAGATATCGAAGGTGTAGGTGGTGGACATGTCGTGTCTCCTGTTGTTTCGGGTCGTCGTAATGCGAGCCCGTGCCATGTCCACGAACGCAGTCGCCCAAATCGACATCGTCGCGACAATTCTTCATCAGGTGCGCTGAAGCCTCACCATGTTCTGCTGGGAACCATGGACTCCCCAGCAATGCGGTTGACAATGCGGTGTCAGCGACGAGCTGCAGATAGGTGCCGCGCCCAGTCTCAGTGGGTGTGGCGTTGCGTGAGGTGAATGGTGACGGTGTCACCGGCGGTCTTGCCGATGCGGGCTTGGAGAGCTTTGGTGATGGGGAGCTTGTGGGTGCCGTCGCCGAGCGCCATGAACGATGTGCGGAACTCGTGGTCGTCGATGGTGCCGCTGAGCTTGACGAGTCCGCGGGTACGAAATGATGACCGATGCGTGGTTCATGAACATGTCCTTTCGCAAGGACGGTCCTGATAGAGCACCGATGTCGCCGCTTGCCGTCTTGGCGGTACGGTCGTATGTGCTTCGCCATTTCATCGTCGTCCCGCAAGGCGGCGAGCGGTAGAGAGTGATGCCATCAGCCTCAGATGACATTTGTCTTCAGATCTTGTTGACACGGTCATCTCCCGGCGGCGAGTTAGGAGCCGATGGAATCGAGGAATTCCAGTGCCCGGGTCCACAAGAGTTCGGCGTCGCCGGGTTGGTACTCGTCCGGGCGGCTTGCGTCGGTGAACAGGTGACCCGCGCCGTCATAGTCGTAGTGGTCGAGCCTGGCGCCAGAGTCGCGTATAAGCTTTTCGAGGGCGGTGAGCCATTGATCGTTGCGGAACGGGTCGCCACGCGTGTAATGGATCTGGGTTGCGACATGTGCTGGCCAGTGGTCTACGCCGATCATTTCGGGATCGATCGCGCCGGAGAAGAGCAGTGCGCCGTTCACCTCAATCCGTTTCGACGCAACGTAGGTGGCCATGCCACCTCCGTTGGAGAACCCGGCGACGGTGAACGGCATGTGGATCCCGGCTACCGCATCCAAGGCGTTTGCCATCAACGTCTCGTAACCGATGCCTTTCGCGAACGCGTCAGCCTCCTGGTAATCGTCAAAAGTCTTGCCGTCGTACTGATCTACGACTTGCACGTGGTGGCCATGCGACCCGAGACGCTCGGCTGCCTCGACGATGCCGGGCGTAACGCCGAGAACTGAATGGAAAAGCGCAATGGTTGACATCAAGGCCTCTCGATCGGGATGCTCGCATGTACCCGCAATCACTCACGACCAAACCCCGTGCGGTGCCTCGTCCGGTGAGATCTGCCGACGGCCCTTAGCTCTGCGCAAGCTGCTGGCTACTTCGGCGCATCGCGTCCTGACGTCGCTACCTTTCTCACCTTTTGGATTTACGACGAGTACGGGGCAGGGCATCGCCCTGAGATCGACCGTTTCCGTGACGATCGGTACTGGTCACGTCATTCGTGGCGCGGTGTGGGCGCGGCAGCCATCCGGCGTCTTTGGCGAGGCGGATGGCGTCGATTCGGTTGCGAGCGTTGCGTTTGGCGATGGCGTTGAGAGGAGGTTGCGCACGGTCGTGGGGGACAAGTGCGGCGGTGCACTGCCAGGTTTGGGACATGGACCCGCGGGGTATGTTCTGGGGACCACTACCGATCGGAGATCCTCATGGCGTTCCGTCCGTACTTGTTTTTCAGCAACGGCACTTGTCGTGAAGCGTTCGAGCGCTATCAGCAGGTTCTCGGCGGCGAGCTGGCGATCATGACCAATGGCGACGCCCCTCCCGGTGAGGGCATGCCCGGTGCCGACGCGTCGAGCGTCATGCACGCATCGCTCTCGGTTGGCGACGCGTCGCTTATGGGATGCGATGACCCCACCGGCGACGGTGGTGCCAAGGCCGGGATCGCGGTGAGCTACTCGGCGAATGACGCGTCGGAAGGTGCCCGCGTCTTCCAAGCACTCGCCGAGGGAGGCGAGGTGCAGATGCCGTTCGAGGCAGTGTTCTGGTCGAAGGGTTTCGGCGCATGCCTCGACCGCTTCGGCACCCCTTGGATGGTCGACGCCGGCGAACCGGACGCCTGAACGCCGCGCCGGACCCTGATGTGCAAGGACTTGTGACGTGCCCGATCGAATCGCAGACAAGATGGGCGTTCGCGAGGGCGATCGACTGTTTTTGGTCAACGTTCCAACCGAGTCGTTGGAGGCCATCGACATTCCACCGGTGGCCGTGCCCGATCGACTGACCGGCTGTTTCGATCACATCATCGTGTTCGTCAGACGGGAGGTCGATCTGGTGAACCAGTTCTCGCGCCTGCGAGGTCACCTCGAACCCACCGGGCGGCTGTGGATCGCTTGGCCGAAGAAGGGTCGACTTCCAACCGACCTCGACCTGAAGAACGTGATCCGAATCGGCTACAGATGTGGGTTCGTCGAGAGCACAAATCTCCGGATCGATGACACCTGGACGGCTCTGAAGTTCACCTCGCCCAAGCCGGGCAAG
The DNA here is from genome assembly GCA_043730435.1 of Acidimicrobiia bacterium. GTDB lineage: Bacteria > Actinomycetota > Acidimicrobiia > Acidimicrobiales > Ilumatobacteraceae > JANMCE01. The sequence continues at coordinate 3,616 of JAYTKG010000013.1, forward strand.
CGCTACCACAACAAGTACGGCACGTTGCCCGAAACACCGCGTCCGCAAGAGCACCGAGGTGCGGAGTAGGCACACGATCCGTGAGGTCTGGGGCAGGTCGCCAACGGGTACAGATTCGCTGTCACACGAGCTGCCAGGGAGGCAACATGACAAAAGCCGTTTGGTTCGACATCCCGACCGCTGACATGGACCGAGCGATCGCCTTCTATGAGGCACTCACCTGTCAGGCCCTCAGGCGTGAACAGATGGGCCCCAGCATGGAGACAGCATTGTTCCCTGCGGAGGAAGACGGCTCGGGCGGCTGCCTTTTCGCGTCACCCGACGACCAACCTTCGCATTACGGCTCGCGTGTGTACTTCGACGCAAACCCGAAGGTCGACGACTGGCTTGCCCGAGTGGAACCAGCCGGTGGCCGAATCCTCGTAGGCAAGACACCAGTCCCCGAGGTGGGCGGCGTCTTCGCCTATATCGAGGACAGCGAGGGCAACCGCGTCGGCCTCAGAGCGGACGCCTGAAGTCAACATCGACGACATCGCGACGGCGCACGCTCCGTTCGCATCATGGACACACCGCACCGTGGTTGTTATAGCGCGAAGCCTGACGCGTCGCTACCGGGCAGCATGCTTGATCGGCTCATGTTCCCACATGGGTCTTTGCAGCTCAGTTATCGAGGCCGATGTCGAGGTTTACAGTGACTCCGAAGTGGTCGCTAGCGCACGTTGATCGTGAGCACGCGCAGCCGTGCCTGTTGTGCAGCACTGTTCACGACGTCAACCAGTCGGTCATGTGGTTCCTCATCTCCTCCGGTCCATGTTGAACTCAGTCCGCAGCGTCGGCGGCGAGCTTCTTCAGCGCGGTGCGCGCCCACGCAAATGCAGCAACTCGCGTAGCTGCCCGTTCTTGACCCGCTCGGACCGGGCCGACACCCAGCCGTATCGCGCAAGGCCTCGACGGTGCTGCGGCCGACCAATCCGGTCGCACCAATCACGGCGATCCGTCCCGGGGTGGACGTCATCGCACTCGTTTATCGAGAAGGGACGCCGACGGGCCGGTGACTCGACGAGTGTTCCCCGCAGCAGCTGTGTTTCAGCGCGTGGCTCCGAGCGTTAAATCCAACATGATCGAGCCGGCGGGGTCGGCCTTGAACGAGCCGGACCCCTCCGCTCCTTTCAGCTCGCCCGTGCCGGATACGACGACGAGTTCACCCGTCGCAACGCTCCTAGATCTCTTCGTCTTGGCCGAAACTACCCCTGGCCGTCCGATCGTCGCCCTGACATGATCAGCCTCTATGGCAACTCGGCAAATGGTCACCCGACAATCACAGGCGGGAGCATCCGCTACGGCTCCGCCGTCAGCACACCAAGCCCGTCGCCCAACCAGAAGGGGAAGAACGCACCGATCAATCGCTGATGAAACACGATCGTGATCGTCGTGGCGCCGATGAGGACCACCCACGAACGGGCCAGCCAACACGCCACCGACCAGGCCGCGGTCTAAGTAGTCGTCGAACAGGTCCAGACGCTGGTCAGCGGCGCGCGGCGTCGAGGTACTGAAGGAGGTCGTGCGCAGCCAACTCGATTTGTTTGTGGTCCCATTCCGCAGCGCGGTAGACACACGCGATGAGCCCAGAGCGGTGCACTCGTCGCAGGTCGCCGAACACGAATGCGTAGCGCCGCTTCGTGTCCTCGGCCGCGTCGACGGTGAGACCCAGATGCCACACGCCGTACTCGTGCCATGAGTGCGATTTCAAGAAGGCGTTCTGTTGCGCGGCGTTGGGCTGTACGTCTTGCCATCTACTGCGGATGGTGTATCGCCGGGCATCGATGAGCTTACGAGCCCATGCGACGGCTTCGTCGTTTACCTCGTATTTCATGCGGGTCACTCCCTTACTCGTCGGCGACCCCACTCCCTCGTTTTAGGAGCATGGTCGTGCTCAATAGAAACCGTCGCGGCGGGCGTAGCGGTCGGCGCGGGCGGTGTCGTAGGCCGCCGCATCGAAGTCCGAGTCGGCGTCGCGATCGACGTTGATTCGTCGGAGGATCTCGCCGGCCGACGGCAGTGCTTCGTTCGTCTGGAATTGCGACGGATTCCACAGGTGCGATCGCAGGAATGCCTTGGGACATTTGGTGTAGGCCTCCTCGATCTCAACGATGGTGCCGAGCTTGGGAACGCGGTCTTCGCAGATGATCGGAGCCAAGAGTTCGGAGTCGTCGGTGATGAATGCCGGCCCGTTGACGCGGAACGTTTCCCCGAGGCCGGGCAGGAGGAACAGCATCCCGATTCGCCCGGTGTCGATGAGGTTGCGAAGGCTGTCGGCGATCTTGTTTCCCGGGCGTTCTGGGACCAGCAGGGTGCGGTCGTGGATTCGGACGAACCCCTTCGGGTCGCCGCGCGGACTTACGTCGCATCGTCCCTCGGCATCGGCAGTGGCGAGGAGCACGAAGGGGGAATGCTCAATGAACGTTCGGGTCAGATCGTTCAGCCGATCGGTGATCTTCGAGCACACAACGGCGGCCGGTTCGCCGATCACTGCCCGAATTTCATCAACGGATGTCAGGCGATGGACAGAGGAAAGGTCCATGACGCAAGCGTACGCCTGCCAACGACTGGATGCACCGCAGCGGGGCCGGCGGCCTTCCTGGTGCCGACTGACTCACGTTTGACGAAGGGCGGCTGAGGGTAAAGCCATAGTAACGCCGAAGTATTGGAGGCCGCCGTGGCCTGGACCGCTCAACCCGACGACGCCGCAGCCTCGGCGCTAGAGCTGCCATCGGTTTCATTTTCACTGGGCTTGAGGCATGCGTCGTGAAACTTGTTCTCCAGATGCAAATGTCGATCGACGGATTCGTTGCGTCAGCCCCGCCCGATCTTGATTGGACAGTGTGGGATTGGGGGCCGGACTGTGGGTGGGACGTTGAGCTTCAGCGCGATTTTAACGCGGTGTACGACTCGGTCGATATGGTTCTTTTGAGCCCGAAGATGATTGAGGAAGGCTTTCTCGATCACTGGACCGCCGCCGCGACCGAGCACCCTGACGACGCGCTCTACGCTTTCGCCCGGCGAATCGTAGAGGTCGACAAGGTCGTGGTCTCGAAAGATCTCGCCGACGCGCGATGGCCTCGCACTCGCATAGTTCGAGGTTCGCTGGCTGAAGAAGTCACCGCGCTCAAAGCGCATTCCGGTGACAACATCCTTTGCCTCGGGGGAGTTCGGTTTGGCACGGCGCTTCTCGCCGAAAGGCTCGTGGACGAGCTACAGCTGTTCGTAAACCCGACGGCGGTGCACGCCGGACGATCAATCTTCGACGACGTACTGCGCCTGCGGTTGACGAACTCGAAGGCCTATGACTGTGGCATCGTCGTGAACCGGTATTCGCCCGAACCAAAGGCGGTCGCCTCACCAACCCAGCCCGACATGCGGGAGGTTTGAGCATGGGTGTCGTATACCCGAATGAATCACCGGAGTACCGCGCGGCTCGTGACGAGTTGCTCGCCCGTGAGATCGGCCTTCGCCGCGAGATGGAGGCGGTCGCGGTTGCCCGTCGAGCACTACCGCCGGGCGGCGTACTGAAAGACGATTACGTCTTTGACGAAGTTGATGACCAGGGCAAGGTGGTCGACGTCAAGCTCTCGGAACTGTTCGAGCCCGGCAAGGACGCGTTGGTGATTTACAACTACATGTTTCCTCGCCATTCCGCCGACTCGCGACCGGGTCCCCGAACGGGTGAGAGCGAACGGGTCGCTACGTTTGGTCGCGAGCGAGGCTGGCGACACATCCGTTTGTTGTCGTCGGGTCGCAGTTCGTTTGCCCGTGATTACAACGGTGAGATCGACGGCATGCAGATGCCGATGATGAACGTGTTCACTCGCGATGGTGATGTCATCCGGCATTTCTGGGGAGCGGAGATGCTCTACGCGCCCCCCGACCCGAACCAGGATCCTCGCAGCATCGGTCCTGTCGAAACCGCGTGGAACCTCTTCGACCTGACGCCGCAGGGCCGCGGCATCGACTGTCATGAGCAGCTCGACTACGACAGCGACCGCCACTGAGATCCAGTCCCTGCCACGGGCACCGCAATAAGGCTCGGCCCCGGTTCATCCACATCGCTTACCCAAGATCTCAACATTGCTGAGGAGAAATCATGTCTGTCACGAAGGCAACAACCCGACCCGAAATTGGTGACGCTCACCGTCGACTTGAAGTGTTCGTCGGTACATGGCACACGGAAGGAAAGTCGTTCGCGGACGGTCAGACGCCGGATGATCCACGCGCGTCGGGTGTGCCATGGAGCAGCGACGAGCACTACGAATGGCTGCCGGGAGGGTTCTTCCTTTTCCATGAATGGGATGCCCTCGCTGGCACCCGAGCATTCAAGGGCACCGAGATCATCGGCTACGACGAAGCCGAGGGCGGCTACTTCACCCGGTTTTTCGATAACGCTGGCTTCCATCCCGAGTACACCGTGACCGTCGATGGTGATGTCTGGAAGTTCAGCGAGCCATCAACGCGAGCGACCCTCACCGTCAAAGACGTTGGCGAGCACATCGACCATGTGTGGGAATGGCTTCAGGGCGGCGCGTGGCTACCTTTGTGTGAGCGAACGGCGACACGCTCGTGACCGCTGAACAGGAACTGCGGGAACTGATCGATGAACGCGTTCGTGCCGTGAAGACGAAAGATGTCACCGCGATTCGGGCCCGACCGGCCGATGACGTGATCACGTTCGACGTGCTGGCACCGCTCAACTCGACCGGTAGCGCCGGCGCGACGAGCACATGCAGCAGTGGTTCGACGGCTACGACGGTCCGATCGATTTCTCGGTGCACGATCTCAACATTGACGCAGAGGGGAACCTTGGGTTCTGCTCGTTTCTTTACCACGTCGGCGGAACGCTGAAGGCGGGCAGTCCGGTCGACATGCGGGTGCGAGCGACAATGTGCTGCCGGAAGGTCAACGGAACCTGGCGCATCACGCACGACCACGAGTCCGTCCCGTTCGACCCCGCCACCGGACAGGCACAACTCAGCCTGCCCCCGCAGTAGCTGCTGGATACCGATGGCAGCAGGCCTGACAGAAGCGAATCGTCGGGTCGCCACTAGCCCACGGCATTGCGTGACCTTGGCGAACCCGGCGACCTACCGGGAACGATCGGGAAACCCGAAGCCGGGCAACCTCGGCAGCGGACTACTTGCCGCGAGAGAAGACACCTGTGACGAACAGCAAGCTCGCCGAAACCATTCAACCGTTTCGTATCGAGATACAGGAGGCGGTGCTGCTCGATGTGCGAGACCGCCACCACCACCCGAACACATCACTCCCCTCAAGCCGACACCCAAACACGCAAACGGGTGCATTCAGGTCTATCAGCGACGAGTTGTGGGAAATTCCCGAACTGTCGCACCTTGCAATGCGAGGCGACTGCAGAATTGGAGAATTATGGAAATCGAACGCGCTACGGCGTCCATAACGATCGAGGCCTCCCCGGAGGCGGTGTTCTCGGTGTTGGCCGA
>JAYTKG010000014.1:0-5028 GCA_043730435.1 Acidimicrobiia bacterium
AGTACCTCGTTCTTCTGAAGTCTGGGAAGGTAGGGATAGCGAGCGAAAGCGTCCCAGAGCGCGTTGACGGTGGTGTATCCGCCGTCCCACAACGACGCAAGCGCCGCACCGGGGTTGAGTAGCCCGCGAAGCAACTCTGCGGAGTAGACGATACCGAGCGCTCCGTCCTTGACCAACTTGCGCGACGCGGGGAGCGCCAACTGAGCGACGGGCTTGCCGGCGCGAACATCGACTTGCCCTTCGGACCGCATTACTTCCCACTCGATCGGTCCGGTGGGGTCAGGTTGATGTGGGACGAGGAGCCATTGGTAGGTTTCGGCCAGCCGTCGCTCGACGGTTCTGTCGGCGTCGGATTCCTTGGAGTCGGCTTGATTGCGTTGGAAGGCGTCGAGGCCGAGTTGTTCCCAGCGCGCGTGGATGTCACGCCACGCGAGGTGTTCAGCCACACCACGTTCGAGTTCTTCGAGCCGCTTCACATCAGGAGCGAGAAACACCAGCATGTTGCGGAACTGGCGTTGGCCACTGCTGCGTTGTTCAAGCAACGTCCGCGCTGCCGCCAGGGCTGGTGAGGCGATGTCGCGGTTGGCGTGAGCGGTGTTCGGGGCGAGCACGACCAGTCGAACGTCGGCATCGTCGGGCACCTCGGCCGGACTTGCCGGGCAGACGTGGACTCCGACGAACTCGCCTCGTTCTCTGGTGGCCGCGCGGACGCGTTCCAGGATGTGAGCGTGGACTTCGTCGCGTCGCGAGGAGAGGAATTGCTCGATGAGATCGCGGGCTCGGCGGGCCACGGAGGCTTGCGTGCCGTACCAGTACCGAGCACCTTCGACGTACAGGTAGGACGAGCGATCCGTGAGCCGGCTGAGCGCGTCGCCGTATGTCGCGACCGATTCGCCTGGCAGCGCGCAGCCGAGCTTCACCCGCTGGAGTTCCACGCCACGGTTCGCTGATGCAGCCCCTTTGGGTGCCGTTGCAAGGAAGACGGTGCGAGCCGATCGGCGGGCGGCCCCGTAGCGACCGAGGTTGGGGAACTCGACGTCCACTTTGTGTGGCACCGAGGTTGGGCCGTCGATGTCGGTGTCGATGATTGCTTGCCATGTGTAGTCGAGGTTGCGGGCGAGTTCGGTCTGCACCGCCGTGTCGTCGAGCGGGATACTGGCAGGAAGGATCAACGGTGATTGGTCACCTGCCGCCCACAACGCCGAGATGACGGCGGCCATCAGCCGCAACACGCCTCGGGTGCGTTGGAATCCTTCGAGCGTTGACCAGTCCTCGTAGAGACGGGCGAACAGCTCGGGATGGATTGGGTACGCCGCCTTCATCCGGTTGATGTAGTCAGCGTCGCGAGTCTCGGCGGGAAACTCTGCGGCCTGCGTTCGATAGAACTCGCCGAACGCTCGTGCCGTCGCGTCGCGGAACTTCACCCGATCGACCGGAACCGGTTGGAACAGCCGTCTGCGGACGATCTCGAAGCTCTCCTCTGCGGACGCCGGGCGCCACGGTGTTTCGGTGCGCCCAATCACATTCCCGAGTCGACGAGCGGCCTCCTGCCCCGCAACGCCACCGACTTCGGATTCCGAGCCGATCGGTGCCGTGCCAGGTCTCGCCGGGTCGTCGGACACCGGCAGCGACACCACAAGCAACGTGCCGGGCACCGTAATGGCCGCATCAGCGAGCGTCTGAGCGAACGAGAACTGCGTCTCGAACAGCCCACCGGGCAGTAACTCACGGGTCTCGAAAAGTTGGCGGGCGTAAGCGACCCATTCGTCGATCAGAATGAGGCACGGCCCGCACAGGGTGAACACGTCGGCCATCGCGCGACCGGGGTTCGTGCCGGTTCGGTCCGCCTCGGCGACGAGTTCGAAGGCGTCGGCACCGCCGAGTTGCCATGCGATCTCGCCCCACAACGTGTTGACCACGGTGCCGTCAGGTTTCGTTTCGGGTTGCCCCGGCGACAGTTCGGTGCCGACGATCACTGCGCGCCGCACCGTTGGGATCGTCACCGTGCCAGCCTCCGCCAGAAGGTCCTGCACCTCCTGAGGAAACTGGCTGATCGCCAACCCGGAACAAAGGTGGAAGAGAGCGATCATCGAGTGGGTCTTGCCGCCACCGAAGTTCGTCTGGAGGTCGATGACAGGTGCGCCACCGCTGCTCGTCATCCGGCGAGCAGCCTGGGTAAGGAGCGCCCGCAGCCCGGTCGTCAGATACGTGCGCCGAAAGAATTCGACCGGGTCCTTGTACTCCGCCAAACCCTTGCCGGCAGCGACCTGGGCAAGGTTCGCAGCGAACTCGGCGACGTCGTAGCGGCCCTGGGCAACATCATCATGCGGTTGAGCGACCTCGCGCCACGGGCGCAGACCAGCGGCAGGCTCAGTGAACATCGCCTCGGGCTTCGGCGTCGCACGACGAGCTTCAGCCTCAAGCTTTTGCCGCATCAACTCAGTCTTCGATGCGCCAACCTCGGATGCTTCGGGAGCGTCGATCAGGACAAGGAATTCCTCGATCCGGTCGAGCGCCTTATAGGCAGCGTCGACGCTGAACGGCTGGTTGTGGGCGTGGTCGTTGCGAGCAGAACGAACGAGGTCCAACAGGCTTCGGCCCTTCGAACCGATCTCGGCCTTGAACACGTCCTGGTAGCTGTCGAACACGATCGCGATCAAGGCTGACGGATCGGAATCGACGTTCTGCCCGGCATAGGCCGCTTTCCAATTGCCGCCAGCGGGTGACCGTTTCGTCATCCGTCGATCAACCCACACACCCATCGCTGGCCCGAGATGAGCATCAAGAGCGCGCCCGACCCGGTCCCGATTATTTACCGCCATGATTCCGCACCTTTCACAACAACGTCCCCTGTCCAGCCGCTGGGGCCGCCGCAACACGCGTGAGTTCCGTCCATTCCGCCGCAAGCGCGTTGTACGGGCCGGCCTCTTTCGCCCATTTCTTCGACTCGGCTATCTGGAACAGCCGATACGCCAGATCCCGCGCCGCGTCACCGAGGCCACCAACGCGAGCAAGGAGCTCCCCGGCGGTAGCGGCACCGTCGTCGAGGCGACGAATGAGGTGCTGGCAAACCTCCCACACAGTTACCCGATCATCCGTTGAAGGATCCCACCCGTCGGCTAGTTCCTCTCTGGCAAGCAACCGGACCTTGCCCGCGCCGGACCGAACGATCCCAGCACGTACCAGTCCATCGACGCTCACGTTCTTGGCACGGGCCAGATCGTCAGCACGGCCAAATGGGCCATCGTCGTGGCCGTACTCGGAATACCAGGCGATGGCCCAGCGGGTGTCCTCATCGAACTCTCCCTCTTGCTCCGCAGCTGCTTCATCAAGCACCTGGTTGATCAGTGACAAGGCAGTCCGCACGCCCATCGCTGCTCCTGTTGGCTCGATAACCTTGCTGTAAGACGAAAAAACAGCCATCCCGGGACCGATAGCGGCCTGTGCGAGATCCACAGGAGCGATCCCTCCTGATTGAAGCATTCGTAGATCACCACCAAGTCGAGTCTTGAGAGCCTGCAAGAAACTCCGACGATCCGTGACCCCGGCCGTTGACGGACGGGTGCGGCAGACGAGAACGATTGATGACGCGAGCGCGTTCGTTCCCATGCCTACGCTTCGAGAGCTGCGTTCCGTCCGCATCGGCCACGTTCCCGTGACGGCGAGTTGATTGTCAACGAGCCCTTGCAGCAGCTTCTCCCAACCAGTCGAAGCGAGCATCACATCTCCGTCACCGCCGTCGTCAGATTCACTTTGCTTGAACGCATAGAAAATCGTCATCGGTGTGTCCGCTCTGCTGTGCTCAGCGGCGTGACGAAAGACAGTACGAAACCCGGACTCGAAGTGCTGCTCAGCTCGCTGCCGACTGCCGTCGAACCGGTAGGGGGTAGCGATCAATTCGGAGTCCTTTGGCGTCAGCAGCGTCGCGAACAACTCAGGGTAGATCTCTCGCAGCGAACGCCTGAGCCAAACGTAGAAGAAGTCGGACAGGTCTGCGTACCCGATGTTGTCGTAGTAAGGCGGATCAGTGGCCACCACCTTTCCGCTGAAGTCCACTGAAACGGCGTTGGCGCTGCGGACCACCGTCCCAACCGCGAATTCAGTGGTACCGGTCAGAGAGTCTGCCACTACTTCTATTGATCGCTGGACGGTGCCTCCGATGTTCCCTGTTGGCGCCACCTCGGCGTAGTCCCAAACCATCGGGATTGACTGGCGAGCAAAGAGTCCCTTCGGTCGATCTTCTTTCGAGTACCACGGCACAAGGGTGCACCCATATTCGGCGTGCTTGTCGACAGCTAAGGCCAGATAAGTGGCGATGGCGTTGGCGTAAGGCTCGTTGCCTTGGCTGTGGATGAGTACCTCGGCGCGGGTTTCAGCAACCAGGTCGCAAAATGTGCCGAGGGCAGTCAGCTGTCGGTTCGTGAATAGGTCGGCATGTTGCGTCATTCCGTAGGCCTGCACGCGAAATCCAAGTGCTTGTTCAGGAAGCTCTGAGTCGGGGACGTCGTCCGGTCGCTGGACGGCGGCGGCCTGTTCATGATGTTCCGTGGGCGGGAGGTACGTACGTTGTCGATCACCTTCGGCGACGATCGCCATGAGTTGGGCTCCGAGTCGGCCCGCCCGGCCTTCTTCACGGACGTAGTCGAGACGAACGGGACTGTGGCAAACCAAGCAAGTGGCACCAGCGCGTCCGACTGTTCCTTCAACCGGCGGACCTTCCTTGCCGTGGCCGATCTCGAACCGCACGCGCTTGTTACCGGGGTCGGGAACCGGGTTGACCCAGGCTTCCTTGCCCTTCTTCTTACCTAGCCAGAACGAACGGGCGAGCGGCATCGTGGATCGGCACGCAGGGTTCGAGCAGGTGACGGTTCGCGCCCAAAGCCAGGCGATGACGGTCGTTGCTCTGCCGTCGGGGAGAATCGCCTGGGGGTAGAGGTGCCCTAGCCGGCGTTCGGCTTCGCCGCACATCCATTTTCCGTAGAGCCGGATGTCCTCGGCAAGACCTTGCGCGCCCTTCCACGTCCTGAG
>JAYTKG010000015.1:0-6301 GCA_043730435.1 Acidimicrobiia bacterium
GAGTGGGGCGGTTCGCTTGACAACCGCCTTCGCTTCCCGCGGGCGGTTCTACGCGCTATTCGTGCTCGGGTTGGCGTCGAGTTCATCGTCGGCATCCGACCAGGGATCGACGAACGGATCGCGGGCGGCCTGAATTCGGCAGCGGGGCTGGAGATCCTGCGCCTCTTGGAGTCGGAGGGCTTGATCGATTTCGTCAACGTCAACCGAGGCCACATCGCCAAAGACCCCGACCTTGTCGACCTCATCCCCATCCAAGGCATGCCGTCCGCTCCGCACCTCGACTTCGCGGGCGAGGTGCGCAGCCAGACGAACCTGGCTGTTCTGCACGCGGCCAAGATCGATGACGTGGCAACGGCGCGTCATGCGATTGCCGAAGGCAAGGTTGACCTCATCGGCATGACCCGCGCCCAGATGGCCGACCCGCACATGGTCCGCAAAATCCTGGAGGGCCGCGAAGCCGAAATCCGGCCATGCGTCGGCGCCACCTACTGCCTCGATCGCATCTACGCCGCAGGTGAAGCGCTCTGCATCCACAATGCTGCGACGTCTCGTGAAGAGACCATGCCGCACATCATTCCCAAAGCAACCACTCCTCGACGCATCGTGATTGTCGGTGCCGGGCCCGGTGGACTCGAGGCCGCTCGGGTGGCTGGCGAGCGGGGCCACCACGTGACGGTCCTTGAGGCCATGCCGTGGGCCGGTGGGCAAATCCCGCTTGCCGCCCGAAACCCCCGCCGCCGGGACCTAGTTGGCATCATCGAGTGGCGCGTCGCTGAACTAGAGCGACTCGGTGTTGACGTCCGTTACGACGTGTTTGCCGAAGCCGACGACGTACAGGGCATGCAACCCGACGTTGTCATCATCGCCACCGGTGGTCTCCCCCGGTCGGCTGAGGAAGAAGGCGTCACGGTGGAGCGGGGCGCAACCGTCGCCACGTCGTGGGATGTGCTTGCTGGCGAGGTCACGCCGCGCGGTGAGGTGTTGTTCTACGACGACAACGGAACCCACTCGGCTCTTTCGGCTGCCGAGATCATCGCCCGTTCCGGCGCATCCCTCGAGATCGTCACGCCCGAGCGAACGTTGGCGATTGATGTCGGTGGGATGAACCATGTGCCGTACGCCAGGGCTTTCAACGAGACCGACACACGTGTCACCCTCAACCAGCGAGTGCTTTCCGTGCGCCCCGAAAACGGAAGACTCTGCGTGGAGATCGGCTCGGACCACAGCCCGCACACGACAACGCGACACGTCGATGTGGTCGTCGCCGATCACGGCACATCAGCCAACGCAGATCTCTACTTCGCGCTCAAGCCCGGTTCATCGAACTTGGGGGCGGTGGACTACCTCGCCCTCACCGAAGGCCGCCCCCAGTCGCTCGTCCGCAACCCCGACGGCCAGTATCAGCTGTTCCGCATCGGTGACGCTGTCGCCAGCCGCAACATCCACGCCGCCGTCTACGACGCCCTCCGCCTCGTCAAAGACCTTTAAGAGACAGAGATGAGCGCGGACCGGGTCAGGGCCAGAGGGCACAGATGGGCACTGCCCAGATTCGACGGTCGAGTCGAACCACATTCGGGCCGGCGTGAAGGACGAGGCCGGCGACCATCTGCCCTTCGGGTAGCGCATCGCGCAGCCAAATCAGATGCCGTGCATCGCTCGCGTCCACCGCTACTGCGGCCTTGACTTCGATCGCCACGACAAACCCGTCCCGGCGCTCAATCACAAGATCGACTTCGTGACGCCCGCCGTCTTGGCGAAGGTGAAACATCGTGGACGGCAAGCGACCAAGACCCAGTTCGGGCCTCAGTTGGGCGGCCACAAAAGTATCGAGGATCCGACCCGACAAGTCGGCGTTCCTCATGATCGCCCGGCGGTCTGCTCCGACGAGCGCGGCCGCGATCGACGGATCACAGATGTACCGCTTGGCCCGCGCTGACACCCTGCTGAGGTGGTTCGACGACCACGCCGGCACCCGCTCGCTGACGAACAGTCGTTCAAGGAGAGAGTCATAACGGTCAGCAGTTGCACGGCTCAACTCAGCCGCGCCAAGCAAGGTTTCGACAGCTGGTTCTCCGGCAGTCGATGCTGCGAGCGCGCGCAAATACCGCCGAAGCGCCATTGGATCCCTCACCTCGGCGATGAGCGCCACGTCGCGGCCGACAAGGTGATCGATGTAGGAGTCGACCCATGCGACCCGGGTGCGATCAGACGAGCGTGCCAGCGCCTCAGGGAAGCCGGACTGCAATGCTCGATCGACGTAACCGGAGATATCGGGGCGATCGCTCGGCAGCGCAAACACCTGACGATCGGGATCGGGCGCATCGATGACCTGATCAACGAACGTTCCACCGTCGACATGCCCCTCGACCTCGCGTCGCGTCAGCCCCCACATCGGCACACGAATGAACCGCCCCGTCCCAGGCCACTGATCAGTCCCTGCATCATCGGCCGCCGAACCGGCGAAGAGGAACCGGCCCGGCGCCGGATCCGAATCGATGAGCCGTTTCGCCGCGCCGAGGCACCCGGGTACCAGTTGCCACTCATCGACCAGCACTGGCGGATCGGCATCGGCGAAGATGGCGTCGGCATCCGCGGCCACGGCATTACGCACCTCGGCGCGATCAAGTCGCAGAACGGTACGGGCGTGACGCTGCGCCGTCGTCGTCTTACCCGAGCCGCGCGGCCCGACCAGAAGCACTCCAGGGGTGTCTGCAATGAGCTCGTTCAACCAGCCATCAACGAGCCGGGCAACGTAGGTTCTCGCGTTCACGTCTCCAACCTAACGTATTACGCGTCCTCTAGCATCAATATTTCGCACTATCTACTAATACATTTACGCACCCTTCGGCATTACGTCTGGCCGAGCCAGACGTTTTTGCCGATTGAGGCTAGCGAGGCCTTTCGCGCGTCGTATCCAGGCATCACACCCGTGGCGTGATTATGGCCGAGCTACTCGCCGATCCGGGGTTCGACCTCAGCTACCGACGCACCGGTTCCGTGTTCATCCCTCGCGACAACGGCCCCGAAGCCGTCGCTTTCCTCCAACACCTCCGTGAAGGGATCGACGAGTCGACAGCCATTGTCATCTTCCCCGAAGGACGACTTTTTCGGACCGGCCTGCGCGTCCGATTCCTGGCCAAGATCGGCGCCACCGACCCCGATCGCGCCCGGCGGCTCGAGCCTCTCCGTCACGGCCTGGCGAATACCTGCCAGCGACATCCCTCACGAGCCGCAGGCGCGTATGGCTTGGCTCGACGATCAATGGCTCAAAATCGACTCATGAATCGACCAACAACTCGCCTCCGCCGGTACGCTCCGTTGATGGCAGACAAGCCAAAGCCCGAGAGCCGCGCTGGGGTTGACTTCACGAACCTCGATCAAACCTTGTTCGAGGGTGCCGGCGTAAGAAAACGTGATCTGGTGAACTACCTGGACGCTGTACACGACCGCATCCTCCCCGAGCTGCGCAATCGTCCGCTGTCAGTAATACGGGTAACCAGCGGTCAAGACCCATTCATGCAGAAGAATGTGCCGAAATACACGCCCGACTGGGTAGCGACCACGCCCGTGTGGGCCGAAGCCTCCAAGCGGACCGTTACGTATGCTCTCTGCAACGATCGCCGCACCTTGCTGTGGTTCGCCAACCAGCGAGCCGTCGAATACCACCCAACACTGACACTGGCCGAGCAGCCCGATCATGCAACCTATCTGGTCCTTGACCTCGATCCTCCGAGCGACAGCGACTTCGCGAAAACGGTGACGGCCACTCACCTTGTTCACCAGGCACTCACTGACGCGGGCCTCATCGGGGCACTGAAGACGAGCGGCGCCAAGGGCCTCCACGTGTTCGTACCCATTGCGGCAAACGTCACGATGGACGACGCGGCCGCAGCAACACGAGCGATCGCGCGACGAGTAGAACAGCTCGATCCAGCGATCGCTACGACTGCGTTTGTGAAAGCCGACCGGCAAGGCAAGATCTTTATAGACGCCACTCGATCGGGTGGGGCCACCGTGGCGGCGGCCTACAGTCCGCGTGCTCGTCCTGGTCTGCCCGTGTCATTCCCTGTTGCATGGGACGAACTCGACCACATCAGACCGGCGGACTTCACGATCCTCAATGCGATCGAGCGATTGGGTGATCGCAATCCGTGGCAGGAGGCACTTGCTGCTCCGCAGATGATGTCAGCAGACCTCATCGCCGAAGGTCACGAGATCCCCATCGCGCGAGTTGCGGCGATGCACGAAGGGAAACGACGCGCCGACGCCCGACGGAAAGACGCGGCGGGCGACGAGCACTAGGCCAGACCGGGGTATCTGCCACCATGAGATGATCGATATCTTCACAAAACCTGAAGGGTTGGGCAGTTCATTGGCATCGTTTACTTGAACGATCTCGTAGCGACTGAGGCTGCCGCGCTTGCCCTTGCTGATCGACTCGACGCCGGTGGGTTCTTGATCGTCAATGCCTCAAACGTCGGATCCAACCGAGCGACGTTGCCAACCTGGTGCTGTTCCTTTCATCACCGCAGGCTGACCTCATCACCGGTCAACACATCCACTGCGACGGCGGCTGGTAGCGAATACACGGCGGTAGGCTCCGTTGATAGCAGCCACAGCCACAGCCACAGCCACAGCCACAGCCACGGTTCCGTGGTCGTCTTCGTCAAGCCGGAGCGACGACAGCGATGCCGTTCGCTCGAGCGGCCTCGGCCATCCGGTCGTCGTACGTGACAATGGCCTCGAGATCGTCGCCCAGAACAAGGGCCGCCGCTATGTGGACAGCATCAAGGGTGCGCAGGATAGTTGGATCGAGCAAACCGGCCGCTTCGAAGATTGCGGTCGTCGTCTCGATGAGGGTCACCGAATCAAGAACCTCCCTCGCCCGCACCACCCGGTCGGGCGCAGAACGTCGGACTGCTCGAATGAGTTCGGCTCGGGCAAGGTCGCACGACACTAGACCCCTGTCGGCTTCGGCAAACCAAGCTTGCAGAGCCGCCGTCTCGCGCTCGGCCACTACCAGCTTTACGAGCGCCGACGTGTCGATGTAGTGCGCCAAGGTCAGTACCGCTCCGCGTCGCGCATCGCCGCAAGGGTGCCCGACAGATCTGGTCCAGGCGCAGGGACCGAGAGACCAGCAACATCGCGCCGCGCTTTGCGGCCGCGGCCCGCTGCCAGAAGAGCTTGCAAGGCGGTCGTCGGAATAGGAGTCAAGAGAGCGACGAGGCGCCCTCGATCGGTGATCGTGACCGTTTCGCCTGCGGCGGCCCGAGCCACCACGGCAGATGCGTTCTGCTTGAGTAACCGTATTCCAACTTCTTCCATGTGCTTCATTGTAGCACATTGCCAAGAAAACCTAGCTGTCCGTCAAGGGCGCGGCTTTGAACCCGCCGACGCGATCACGTAGGTCGACCGGGCCGCGGTGCGCCTTCGAACTACATAACGAGTGCTGGGACGTGAGTAAGCCACCCGTGCGTTTGCAGGCGCTCGAACGCGATGGCGATGTGTTCCTCAGTGAACATGCGTTGCTTGCGCCCGCTCCATTCCTGAACCCGCTGGACTGCGACATCCAGTTCATCAGTGGGTCCGCTCGCGTTGCGTGTTGAGACCCAATGAACACTCGCAAGGAGTTCAAGTCCGTAGGGGGATTCGAAGCCGTCGACCAGCCGAAAAACACGACCCATCCGCTCAACGACCGCAGGGTTGGTACTCAACGCCTCATCAGCTTCCGCCATTGCGCCAGGCAGAGTTTCGATGACCTCGGCTTCTTGCACCTTCTTCGAGCCGTCACCGAACCCTCGGAGATGGTGTCCTTCCACTGCTTTGAGCACGTGGCGGAGGTTGTCGGCGTACGGCCCATAGCGAGCGGGCTCGTACTGAAGGCTCAAATCTTCGCCAGCCTCCTGAAGGAAGTACACATGAGCTTTTGAATTTCGATGAGGCTTGCGGCCAGTCCCACGAGTGCGTAGCGGCCAACCATTCCAACGAGAGCCGCCTTTCCAGGAGACAAGACCGGTCGCGGTGTGGCCAACGCCATGGCGGATGCCGCTGGCGTGCCCGCTGGTGGGAAAATGAGCACCTCAGTGTCGAGGTCAGCCAGTTTCGCGCCGATAAGTGGCCGGACGGCCGACCACTCGAGGCCACCGTTGCCACACCCCAGGGGAGGCAGTGCGATCGACTTAATCCCAAGCTCGTCGATCACGCGGCGCAAGTCGTCGAGACCGGATGCGATGTCAGAGATCTTGGACCCCGAGCGCCAGTGGCCCTTCGTCGGAAAGTTGATGATCCAGCGCGGCTTCAT
>JAYTKG010000016.1:0-10146 GCA_043730435.1 Acidimicrobiia bacterium
GCTCGAGACCCGGCGTGGCTCAAAGTGGTTGGTCGAGCTCGACTTCTCAAGAAGCATTACGACCACACTGGAACGCGACTCAAAGATCGCATATATCGAGACTTGCCAGACGTCACGAACCGACCACACTGGGCAGTGATATGACCCTTCGTGTGCGGTTCGATTCCTTGGCTCTTCAGACCACGGAGCACCGATACGTCTACGCGTTTGACTCAGTTGTCACGACGATCGTTGGACCCGTCGGCGCAGGAAAGACTTCGGCGCTTGAACTGCTTCGCTACGCGATCGGCGGCGGCGGCCTTTTGAGCAAGGCCGTGCGCTCGTCGGTTCACACCGTTACCGTGCAGATGACATTCCCTACACAACGACTCGTTTTCACGCGTCGCATCGGAGAATCGACAGTCGAGGTGGTGGACGCCGGAGGTGAGACGGTCGCCACCCTTGCCGTCGGGGCTTCCAAGCAGCATCGATTGGCGTCGGACTTCCTGCGCGAGGCGGCGGGTTTACCGGCCATGACCGTGACCGCATCTCGTGGGAGCCGAAAGGGAAAGTCCGATCGCCTCGGATTCTTCGATGTGCTCCGATACTGCTATGTGCCGCAGGCAGAGATCGACCGTTCCATCGTGCGGCACCTGGACACGGCGCTCGCGAGGAAGCGGAAAACGACCTTCGAAATGCTGTTCGGCCTTTCGGACTTGCAAACAGCGGAGGCGGACGCTGTCGTCGGTCGCGTCACCGAAGAGTTGGCCAGCGCTCGACTTGCCGATCGTACAGTCGCACGCTTCCTGACCGATGCTCAGACACGTGACGAGCAGTCGTTGACGTCGGAACTTGAACGACTTGACGTTGCAATCGCAGCCGCAACGAATCGGCTTGCAGCACTTCGGACCGAGTTAAAAGTCGCAACAATCAACGAGTCAGGAGCGCAGACCGAGGCAACGCGGCTTGCCGATCGGCTCCGCCTTGTAACCCATGACGCTCACGGACTCGAAGCAATTCAGAAGGAGCATGCGAAGGCGATTGCTCAACTTGACCTCGAGGAGGAACGGCTCAGCCGCTCAGAATCGGCTGGGCGACACTTCGATGGGCTTGAGTTCGCACGATGCCCTCGGTGCTTGCAATCCGTGCAAGAACGAGGCGTGCCGGCTGGGTCTTGTCGATTGTGCTTGCAGCCTACCGCCGAGGAAGAAGGCCTCGATCCTGACGCCGACTCGGCCCTTCGGTCTTTGGACAAAGGCAGCGATCTCTCCGAGGAGCGGCGGCGAATCGAGAGTCTTCGAACGGAGCTTCGTGCCCTCTCCGCCGAGGATGGCAGACAACTCAAATCGTTGATGACCGAGCAGCGAAGTCTTCAGGTGACGCTTCGCGAGGTGTTGGCGGACATCGATCGAAAGACCTCGGAGTTCGTCTCGCCTCGATTCGATCTGATCAGCGACTTAAGCGCTGAGCTCTCGTCTGCGAGCGCGAGGCGAGCAGCGATGGTTGAGGCGTCGCAGCTAAGAGCACAACATCGTCGGCTCTCAGCTATCGCACGCGAAAAGGACAACGAGTTATCGGCTGCAAAGGCCGCTGCATTGGCCGCACGTACGGCGCTCGCAGCGCGCCGCAGTATACTCCCCGAACTGTCCGACACATTTAACGAGATGGTTCAGCTACTTGAGCCTCCTTGGTATCAGAGCGCGCGAATCGACCCGGTCACTTATCTACCGGTTCTGAACGACTCGCCCTTCGAGAACTTGTCTGGTGGTGAGAAAACGGTCGTCAACGTCGCCTATCACCTCGCGCTCCTCTCACTTGCGCTTGCACGGCGCGACACGCTGCTTCCCGCTCTGCTTATCCTCGACACACCTCGCAAGAACCTCGGCGTCGGTGATCAGGCGTTGGCCGTACGGATTTATCGTCAGGTAGACGCGCTCGCAACGACGTATCCGAACGGATTTCAGATGATCGTTGCCGACAACGATCCACCGACAGGGAAGCTCGCGCGGTCAAAGACGATCGAGCTCACCTACGAACAGCCGCTGATCCCGGATGTCGAACACCCAGGCCCCGATGTCGAGACGCTGAGCGCGCCTTCGCCGGACTGACGTCCTCACGGGGCGGAGATCGATCCGCCGCTTAGTGGATTGCGGCGGCCACGTCATCGCACTGACGGCAGGGATAACATTCATGAGGAATTGAGGCACCTGGGATCGTACTGCTTCGGGGTCGTTCGGATATGCCGGACAATTCCGCAGCAGCTGCGGAACTGCGGTGCTGACTACGGAACCCTCTGACGGGTACAGCCGACCTCGTATCGGACCGGTCTCCAGTGTTCGTGGCCATTGAACATGTGCTTCTTTGCCAGATGGCCCCAGACGGCAGCTACCGTAACGACGGGCCGATTAACGTGTGTGCGACGTGCAAGCCGAAGTATCCGCCGTGGTAGTTCCCGCAGGGTACCGGGCGAGCTTGGAGTAGTCACTGATGGACATCGCGTTGGCGCTCATTGGCAAGATCGATTGGTCGGGCTTTGCGAGCCACACTGGTTCGGCGGCTGGTGTGGGTGACGCTCTCCGGCGGCTTCTCGGCTCGCCAGAGAGCCGCTACCCGTTGTGCGCTACCGCAGCCCTCCGGCAGGTAAACGGATACCAACCGCCACGACATTGGATGGGTTCTTCGACGTGTTCGCCGACGAGGTTTTGTCCGTCGCGCGCGCTGCGGTTGGCGACGATGGTGAGTTTCTCGAACTCCGAGACGCTAAAGATGGCCGCTCGTACTGGCTATTGAACGTGACCACGACGGCGGATGCTCTCGACGAGGAGCACTCGGAAGTAGAACGGTTCACGTCGGGTCGCATCATGGACGTCACCCGGCATTCGTTTCGCGCCGACGTCATTGCGGACGTCCGAGTGTTCCGCATCCCACAACTCTCAGGTACCGTGTACTTTACCTCGACTGCAGTCGACCGTCTTCGTGCAGGTGGCTTGGAGGGTTTGGTCTTCAACGAAGTTTGGTCAAACGGGTCGCAGTTGGACGCGTGACGCGCGTGACCTGCTCGCCAGCAGGTCCACCTGACCGTAGTGTGTGATAATTGCAGTTATCACACACTAGACCGTTTGGTCGGTGAAGCCTCGAGTGGTTGTCAGGCGTCGGGTTTTTGTGCCCATAGGTCGGCGACCCGGTTGTTGGCGAGTGCCCATTGGGCGGTGGTGGGGCAGAGCCAATCGAGGAGTTGTTCGATGCGCATTGCGTCGGTTTCGAGGTCGCGTCGGTAAATCGGTTCGTGGTGGGCGATCCGGTTTCGGAGAAGGTTGATTTCTTCGACGAGTTTGCGAGCGTCGTCGCGGTCAAGGCCTTTGGGGAACGCGTGACGAAGTGCGGGTGTCCACAGCGAAGAGACGTAGTGGCTGGTGAGTAGGTAGCGCCAGAACCCGAATGAGAGTTCAGCGACGATTCCACCGGTGGTGAGTGGCCGCTGGCGTTTTTCGAGTTTCCGGCCGGCGTCTTTGAGGAGCCGAAGCATTTCGGGTTGCCACCACGGGTTGAACCAGGGATCGGTGTCGTGCCAGAACCATTTGCCGTCTGGGTGTCCGGCGTTTTGGCGCAGAATGGCGAGTTGGTCCGACAGGGCGTTGCGGAGGACCACTTCGGCGTGCTGTAAGCCCTCGAAGAGGGCTGCGCTCATCTGGGTGTTCCATAGGTAGAGCGCAAGCGCCTGGTCGAGATCCCTATTGGCTGTGGCAAGGTAGGGAGCGAGGCGTGCCGGTGAAAGTCGCTGCTGAACGATGTGAACGGGCACATCCAGAAGTATGGCGTCCGGGACGGTTGACAGAGGCGATATACTTGCTTTGTAAGCCCCGGTGCGGCCTATGCCTTCCTCCTTAGGAGGTTGGTATGTCCCCGGGGCTCTGCACATTTTCGCACACTGCCCAGGCGCGGGCCGGAGGGTCGCTAGAAGAGGCGGTTGAGAGGGCGTGGGCTGGCTCATGCCCTAAGTACGTACCCGGAAGCAGACCTGAAGCATCTGGACGCTCTCGACGGCCCTCATCGTCGAAAAGACGGATCATTCAGCCTAAAAACGCGTCGTACCGGCAGCTGCTTTCGGTGTTGAGGGGCCAGTTACTGCCGAAGCTGTCCGTATGGGCCTTGTTGGCTACGGCACAACTCGACGGTCGCGTTTACGGGCTCCAAGCAGCAGCCGCATCTCGGCCTCAAAGTCATATATCGACTGTTTCTGCTCGCGGCTGGCCTCCATCCACGTCGCCTCCGGTGCCCCGATCGAGGCGATCAGCTTCCTCGATGTCTCGCTCGATGAACGAAGAGCAGAACGGAGTGTTTCCGGAATCGGAAGCATGTAGAAGCGAGTGTCCTGAACCCGATCCGCAGCCGAGATGTCGGCGAACTCCTCGTCAGTTAATGAGTCTCTGCCCGCGAGTCGTGCACGCTGGGAATGCTCTCGGATGAGTCGCTGCGTGGCAAGGATTTCCCCGGCGTTGTCCCATGCGAGCTTTAGAGCGTCACGCCGCTCTTGGTGCCGCCGCGTAAGCACGTCGCCGACGACTACAAGCAGTCCTCCAATAACAGCACCCAGCAACCCAATTACCGCTTGCATTAGGTAAGGCTAGAACTTTCCTAACCGGGTTCGGGCGGACCCTGATCTCATGTATGGGAACGCCCTGATCGAAGCGCGGGTTTGGTCATCGCCGGTGGACGATGGCGCCTGTTGGCCAGCCCGTTACGGAGGCTGCCATGTGCGGTCAGGCCGATTGGAAGAGGCGATGGCGAGTCGAACGCAGAACGCTTCGCCGCCACGTGGGCCAACCAAGGGTCGCTGCCTGCGAAACGGGCCATCCCCATGAAGGAAAGCGTGGCCAGACTATGGCTACTTTGGCAACACCTGCCAACATCCAGGCCGGTTCTCCGTCGCCACACGCAGCCTCCGTTTACCACGAGCCGAGTCGGTCCAAAAGAATGGGGAAATCCCTGATGCGCTCGGACGGCTGGAGCTGGAATTCTTGACCAGTCCCGTCCGAACAGAGGAGCACAAGCTATGAGCGGTTCCGTGCACGACAATGAAGATCTGACACTCGGCCGGGCAAATCAATGCGAGAGTCGTACTCGGCTTGAACGATATGCGGACAGTGTCGATGCTCAGGCACCGGCCGGGACTGAGATTGCGTTGTCGGTTGGATTCACCGGCTCGGTTTCATCGCCGCCGTTCGGGCAGGCTGCAACGGTAGCTATTAGCGGCGATGACCCGAGCAATGGGATTGGCGTACGCGGCACAGCCAATGGAGTCGGTGGTGGCGTCGGCGTACAGGGCACTGCGAAGGATGGCACAGGCGTTGAGGGCACCGGAAAGACAGGTGGCCGTTTCACCGGCGCACAGGACACCGGAGTGTACGCGTCAGGCAGGGTCGGCGTGCACGGAATCGGAACCGCGTGCGGGATCACCGCAGCGGTCTCGAACCACGGAGCCGGTCAACTCTGCCTGCAGCCTATCGAGCGGGCGGCCGAGGTGCTGACGCTACACATCCCGGGTCTACCTGGGGATCCGGGTGGAGACACCGGTACGGGCCTGCCCTCGCCCGACCAAAGCCGGACGCTACCTGCGATCGCACCCGCAGGGACCTTTCTCGCCTTGAGAGGTCCCGACGACGACGCGCAGGTGCGCATCTGGTTGTGCGTCCGTTCCAACATCACGGCGACGATAAATAGCTCCGCAACCGCGCCAGCGCTATGGGCGCCAGTTCAACTCGGCGACGCACAACTCGGTGCCTTGTAAATGCCTCACATGCCGCCGAAATACTGTCTTGAAGATGGCGCCCGGGTCGCAGACGATTTTTGTTGAGCGCTGGCCATCAGGTGAGCCAGCCGGCGTCGTCGAGGACACCGGTCGTGTCGCTCGCGGTAGCGCGCGTGTAGATCGTGGTCGTGGCCGGGTTCGTGTGACCCATGAGCTGTTGAATTATCGGCAACGGCACACCCCGTACCGCGAGTTGTGAACCGTAGAAATGGCGCAGACCGTGCGCCATAGCGCCATCAGGACGATCAACCTCGGTACGGGCGCAGAACTGGCGTAACTGCCGATCGAGCTGCTGCTGACTCAACGGCCTGGCGTCGTTCGAGACGAACAGCCGCCCCCGCGGGCGGATAGCGAGAGCGGGGGAGGAGCCAGCTTCCTCAGCGCGTTCGGCAAGGTAGACGTCGATTGCTTGCGTGGTGCGCGTCGGGATAGGCACGACCCGGCCTTTGCCTCCTTTGGAACCGCGTACTTTGAACACCGGACGTTCCACATCGCAGACGTAGCTCGCGGCGGTGAGATTGGCGAGCTCGCTGACTCGTAGCCCGCAGAACGCAAGGACTGACACGACCGCCACATCTCGTACAGGCCAGTACGACCGCTGGTTATCGGCCGGCTGCCGGCTTGCGGCGTCGAGCAACAGGTCGACCTCGTCGACGGTGAACGTTTTGCCATCCAGATCTCGATCGGTGGAGCGGAGACGGACTTCGTCTGCGTCGGTTGGATCTGTCGTGAGGTGGCCACGACGTGTCAGCCAGGAGCACCAGCCGCGTAACGTTGCGAGCATTCGTTGGCGGGTCGAGACCGCGAGCTGCTGATCAGCCAACCAACCCGACGCAGCAACCGTCAGATCCGACGAAGCGAGTTCTGTCACAGTGACAAAACTCCAGCCGACCAAACCCTCGTGGCTCTCACCGCTCTCCCGACCAAGAACCGCGATGAGCGCGCCCGCCCAACGGTTCAGGTCGGCACGGCGGGCCCGGTCCGAGTTCCCCGGATCATCCGGGCGGTTCCCAACCCGCTTCGCAGCGAGCCAATCCTCCGCAAGCTCAGCAAGGTCAGGACCGGCAGATCGACGTCGAACAGGGTTAGCAGGCACGATTCAGAGTTTAGTGTGTGATAAGGGCAATTATCACACACTAGAAAGCCCGAGACGGAAGCGGTCTGCGCCGCTTTAGTTTCTACCCGAATGTGGTAGGGCCGCCACCCGTCGACGCGTGCAGCTATCTCGACATAGCCGACGACCCGTTCGTTGGCTTTCTTGGGACCGCACAACCACTCGCAGCCACATCAGGTCTTCAGTCTTAGCGACTCAACCCATTTGTTTGGGCGACCGGCATGGTGATCACGAAGCCGATCCTCGGCGTGATCAGGGTCCCAGACCGACGCCCTCTCTAATTTGGCGCACTCCTTCGGACTTGCCTGCTTTGAGAAGGTTTGTTTCGTTGTGTGATCCTCCCAGTACAAGGACAATTCACCTGAGATCGCATCTTGCTTGAAAAAGACCTCCCTGTAGCTTAACTCATCCTGTGACAGTGGCACAACGCCCAACACTGGCCACCTCCCCGACTTGACGGCGTAGCTCATTACATTTATCCGGAACAAGGCTGGCGAACTGACAATCTCTTCCAACGCTGGGGACTCGTCGTCACCCGCCCGGCGATCAAAAAACTCGAACAACGGAGGAGTTAGCGAACGTGCGAATGACATTTCGCTATTGCCGAGATCAATCGCTACGACCGAGCCTGCCACTAATTTGACTCGGCGTGTCATACGAGCAACCCTCCGAATTCAGTGTTCGCAGCATCCAAGTAATCTGGCGCAAGCGGGTTCGATGGGCTCACCCCGTTGATCGCATTACCTGACGTCCCGCCCTTCGAGCAGGCTCCGCCGTTGGCGTCAATCAGCTGTTGCTCACGTCCACGAATGGCAAACTTGTGCACCGATGATTGATCCAATACTGCAGGACCATAGCCCTGCTTGTTCATGTGATGACTCGCATCGCGAGCGTCAACGTTTTCACTAGGCGTAACACGACCTGATGTCCTTCCAGAATACACCTTGCCCGTATCGGGGTGCGAGGAACACTGGAACAGGATCCGGCGGTAAGCGTGGTTGTCTGCTTGGGCGGGTCGTCGTGGTCTTCATCGTCGTAGGTGAGGTCTCTGAGCAGGAGGGGTGGTTGGGGTTGGTTGGGCGGCCGAACAACTAGGTGCGGACCACGGTCGATGTAGAAGGTGTTCCAGAGCACGACGCAGTTCAGGACGGGGCCGGGAGCGCCGAGTTGGTCTTCCATTCCTTCGTGGTAGCGCTGGTAGAGCTCGCCTTTTTTGCCGTGAAAGATTCGTTGGCCGAGCGCGTGGCGGTCTTAACGCCGGATCCTGTTCCAATGTTCCTCGCACCCCGAAAAGTCCTGTACGCCGGAGCCTTTCTGGTGGTTGTGATTGCCGCTCGGCTTCTGATCAGGTCACAGCGCGCCTCACGCAGACAGAAATTCCTTAGCGCCGGATTTCCGCCAGTTCGTCCTCAAGGCCCGAGTCGCAAAGATACGCTCCCTCCTTGACATGCACTAGAATACGTATTGCAAATAGTGAATAGTTCGGGTAAGGTAGGAACATCCGACTCGACTTCCACGCAACCTTTACTGATCAGTTCGAACGCCTCGTCGACGACCCCGACACCTTTGAGGTCGCCGGCGAAGTGAACGGCCTCATCGAAGCGCTCAGCCGTCACGGACGCCATATCGAACACAGCGACGTTAGCCACCCCATCGTCATCGCCCGCTACGACCTGCATACCTTGCGCCGCACGCCACCCAACGAAATCTGCCCGTACGCCGACCTGCCGCCAGTGATCCGGATCTTTTACGTCTGGTTCACCGACCCCGGCGGTGACGAGTTCCCTGTCGTGTTCGAAATGGGTGACAAGTCGACCGCTCGTATCCCCAACCAGTGGTACCCACCAATCGTGAACCGGCTCGAAGCACAAACAATCCCAGCATGGGAACACGCTCACCCCGGTCACACAGCGCGAATAAGGAGAACCAGATGACGAAACGATCCCGGCCGATCATTCCCGAAGCCGACCACACCCTCATCGACCATGAGAACGCGAATGCCCGTGTCGCTGCTGCGCAAGCTCGGCTCAACGCCAACCCGCGTACCCGCGACCTGGCGGCCAACATCGGTCAACTTGCCGACGACATCGCCGCACGCAGAGTTCAAAACCTTGCAGCAGTACGCAAAGCCCGGGCGCTCACTCAGGCGCAGGTCGCCGAAACGCTCGGTGTTCGACAGGCCGACATTTCGAAGTTGGAACAGCGACCCAACGTGACGCTACTCACCTTGGCCCGCTACATAGAAGCAACCGGTGGCCGACTCCGTGTTGTTGCCGAGTACGACAACGACAGCGTCGAGATCGAACTCTCCGACATACCGGCATAGCTTCGAAGGCGAAAAGCCACGGCCAAGTCACCCTCCCCCACCAATCAGGGATTCAAGGAACGCTGGAACAGGATCCGGCGCGAAACACCGCCGCATAGCGCGTGATAACCCCCATTATCACACACACTAAATGCCCCCTGAGGTCGGCCGTCTGAAGAGCCCTAGTCGAAGGGTAATAGAAAGAAGCATGATGATAACGCAGCCGGCGAGATACTTCCATCCGTTCGGATCACCGTCATTTGTTACTCCGATCACGACAGCCGCCATGCACGGCACTAGTGCAAGTCCGATGATGTCCGGCCAGAGTGGTCGACGGCGCCATCCGAGGAATTCCCTACGCAATAGTCCAGCAACTGCGAAGGTGAGTAACACGGTTGGAGCGGCGAAAATTAATGCGTAGAGGACAACCAGTGTCAACCAGTCGCCAAGCCGAACTCCAGCATTTTCGCGGTCCAAGAAGCTGAGAGCGACACCACCAGCGACAGCAACCAGATGCGTCAATAGAAGTGTTCTCGCGAGCATCCTCATCAGAAGCGTGCCTGCGTCACGACGCTACTTTGCTGGTGGTTTGGCCACGGAGGAAGAAGCCCCACGGGCAGTCCGAGGGCGGCGGCCCGCTCTTGAATAGTCATGACCGGGTAGTCGATCAAACTTGGAGCGCTTCCATTGCGGTTGCCATAGGCCTCCCATGAAGGGTAAGCGTCACCGTCGAATCTCGTTTCGATGGAATTGAAGGCGAGTTTTGTCCCAGGTTTAACGATCTGTGGGCCTGCTGCACCTTTGAAGGACCATGTGAAGTCTATGGAAGGGATTCGAGCCCCTAAGACCTCTGGGGCCAACGGATTAACTACCGACCCACGAAGTCGAACTTCCCCACCGACGTCTGAGACCACGACTCTGTTCCGCTCTTGGTCTGGT
>JAYTKG010000017.1:0-25658 GCA_043730435.1 Acidimicrobiia bacterium
GACCTGGCCACGCAGGGTCGCTTCGGTTACAAGTTCTCCAACACGGTGCCGTCGTTTCGGGTGACCCTCAGTTCGATGACCGGTAACCGCAGCCGCCCGTTCGCCTCGGTTGACACCGGCTCCAACATCCCCCGTTGGAGCGAGGTTTATACCCTCGCCACCACGCCATTGACGTGGTCGTTCTCCGGCACCGACGATCTTGGCGTCCGCCACGGCACAAACACTGCCCCGCTCACCGCAGCACTTCCCATCAGCAACACGGTCGTGACATCGTCCAACCGTTGCCCGTACGTCCCGCCGGCCGGTTGCCGTCAGGGCAGCCTTGGTAACGCCGCCGACAACAACGTGCTGGTTCGTCGTACGGCCGCTCTTGCCGGTATGAAGTCCGGTGGTCGTCTCAGCGTGGGCGGCAACGTGACCGGCGCCAACTGGCAGGCCGGCCTCGATCTGCCCAGCGTGCCGAACCGAATAGATGCGGCCTTCAACGCCAACGTCACCTCTGCAAGTGGCATGGCCCCGAACGGCAGTATCGCCGTCGCTGGCCGAGTGACCGGCTCCCTACACGCGGCTGGCTCGGTTCGCACCGAGACCACTCCTTCCATCAGGACTGATATGCGCTGGGCCGACGATGCATCTTCGGCGTGGGCAGAAACGGCACCGACGGCCGCTGTTGTGGTGTCTGACTCCTCTTCGTCCAACAAGACCCTGCGCTTCGAAGGACAAAACGCTCAGGTCAACGTCTTCACCCTCGCTGCCTCGCAGTTGGCCACCGCTCGCAAGACACAGATCCGTATCCCCAACGGATCGATGGCCATCATCAACGTCACTGGAAACTCCTTCAGCTCTACCGGAAGCAATGACGGAACGTTGTGGGACGGGGCGGCCTACACGGCTTACTCGCCGAACTCCACCAGTGCGATCGCCGAGGCCTACCGCACCCACGTGGTGTGGAACTTCCCGACCGCCAACACCATCAACGTCGCCGGGTTCACGCTCGAAGGAACGCTGCTGGCCCCGAAGGCTTCGGTAAGCACCAACGGGTCCCGAATCAACGGCAGCATGTTCATCGACACGATGGCCAGCGCCGGTACGACAAGTGCGTACAGCACGGTTCTGCGTTGCGCCGAGCTTCCTGAAGGCGGCGAGTACTTCGACGATAACGCGCCGTGGTCGACCACAACCACGACGCCAGCCCCCACCACCACGACTGTCGCCGTAACCACGACTGTCGCTCCGACGACCTCGCCGACCATTGCCGGAGCGGGCCTCACGGCTCCGACCACCACGACGACGGTTGCTCCGACGACGACCACGGTCGCACCGACCACAACGGTCACGCTGCCGCCGACCACGACTACCACGACCGCCCCAGTCGTGGTGCTGCCCTACAGTGCGTCGACCATCGACCCGATGTGCAACAACACTGTGTGGCACTTCGTCGCAACGCAGGCCGGCTTTGACCCCGCCACCATCTCGGCCGCCACAGCGTCCTTCACCTGGTCTGACGGCCTGGTGCAGACCGTGGCCCGGGTGATCGTCGATGATGAAGCCATCTACCAGGCCACCGCCCGCCCCGGCGTGAGGGTCACGGGTGCCACGATGAACATCCCGAGCGGCATGAACCCAACCTTCACCCTTATCGAAGGCGGCGACTGCCCGCCCGAGGCTCCTGTCCTTGCGGTTTGCTACGAAGGTGCGGCGGGTTCTATCGCCACCAAGGGTCGCTTCACGTACCGATCGTCGAACACGGTTTCGGCTGCCAACATGACCAACAACACCATCAGTGCTGCCGGCTTCAATCCGCCCTTCGCCGAGATTGCGGTTGACGGATTGAGCGTCGTGTACTCGGTACCCTTCCGACTGCGCAGTACGCCAATGACCTGGTCATTCGACGGTGCCTACGACGACGGCGGTGACTTCCCGGCCGAGTTCGTTTCGCTCGGTGCAACCGGTGTTGTCGTGACTGAATCGAACGACTGCCCAGCAGGCCTGATCAACCCGATCACGCACACCGGTGTCTGCTACGCCGAGGCCGTTGGTACCAGGGCCATCACTGGTCGGTTCTGGTATGAGACCGACTACACCATCGCCGCTGGTGACGTTCGCACCAACACCGTCACCTCGGGATCGGCCCCGTTCACCTCGTTCGGTGTTGCCGGAGGCGTGCGAACCACGTCGGGTCTGGTCACGCTCGGTACCTCGGCCACCGTGTGGCAGTTCGACGGTATCGATGCGGTCGCCCATCGCACCGGTGTGCTCACTGCAACGCTGGCCACCACAGCAGCCCACACCGTTGCGGCCGGCGAGCAGTGCGCCGTTGACTACGTCGCAGCTATCCCTTCGGCAGCCGACGACAGCCTCCGCCCGACCTGATCCAAGCCAACAGCGGCCCCACGCATGCTCGCAGCTGAGCATTCGTGGGGCCGCTTCGGCGCGTCCGGGGACATATCAAACGTAACAATGGACTCTCTTGGTGATTTCCCGAACCATCTCTGCTCGGCAGTAGACTCGTTGGCCCGTCCACCGGCGGGAGGAATGGGCGAAAGTACGTCGTGTCTTGACCAAACAAAGCTCGGAGAGCGCGTCATGCCTCCGCACCAAAGACCGACAGTCCCGTCTGCTTTCGTGGGTCGTACTTGCCGTTTCTCTCGTGAGTGCGCCATCGATGCTCTGGCTCTCTGATTGGGCTTTTTCTGTTATAGCGCCCGGCCTTTTTGCGGCGCAGGCTATAGCGATGGGCGTGGCGCTGCGCCGAAGGCCCGAACATGATCGAGGCACATGGCGGGCGTGGCAGTGCGGCGTGGCGCTTCTGATCATCAACAGTCTTGCCTTGCCTCGGTATCGCATGGGCCAGCACCGGGCGATCTGGGGCGCGTTGACCGTCACTGCGCTCATCGTCGAAATGGCGTGCTTCACGGCCGGTGCGGCCCGCAGCTTCCGGCCGTTTTTGAACACTCCGGCGGCGACCCGCTCCGTCAAGGTCGGCCTGCTCGGTTTCGTTTTGTCGACCCTGGCCATTCAGTGGCATCTCCTTGGCGAGCGGCCGACGGGATGGGTCGGTGGCCTTATCATGTTTATTGCGGCACTCGGCGGTGCGCTGATTCTTGCCGCGGTCGGCTCGGCCGTCACCCTGCTACCGACATACGGACGGGTAGGCGAAGCGGGCATCGCCGTGGCGGGCGCCGTGTATGGCGTCGGCCAGGCCGTGGCACTGCTGCGCGGCGGCCCGGTCATCCCGACCGCGTCGTTGTTCATCCACTCGTGCCTAGCGACGGGCATCTTGACGGCGGTTGCGTTTCGACCGGAGATGGATCTTGTGGGCCGACCACTGGTCGAGTTCACCGACACGTCGCCGACTGCGCTGCCACCGGTGCTTCTCATTGTGCTGGTGATGGTCGACGGTGCACTAGCTGGGTTGGCCCTCGGCCCCTGGTCGGTCTCTCGCGTGGTGTTCGTGCTCGCCCTTGCCGTTGCGGTGCAGACCGTGGCCATTGTGTGGCTGTCGAGAACGCTGCTCGGCTTTCTGCAACGGCTCGGTCTGCTGAAGGATCGACGGTTGCGCCACGAGCTTCGAACTGCATTGAACCATGGTTTGCTTGAGGCCCACTTTCAACCAATCGTTCGCAGCGCAGATCTACAGGTCGTCGGCTATGAGACGCTCGTGCGCTGGACCCACCCGCGCCTCGGGCTGCTGCCTGCCCAACACTTCATTGCGTTGGCCGAGTCCGAGGGTTTGTTGTCATCCATTGATCACCTCATGCTGCGGCGTGCCGTGGAGGCTTTACCCGTCTTGCGAGCAACGAGCCCACTCGACACCTTTTTCTTGACCGTGAACGTGGATCCGGTGCGTATGCAGGAAGGCGGATTTGCCACTCGGGTGCTGGCCGACTTTCAACGTCGTGGCCTCGACCCAACCGGGCTCATTGTCGAACTCACCGAGACGGCCGCCATCCGCGACTGGGACGAACTGCGCATCAACGTAGCGGTATTCAAGGACGCACAGGTTGGTCTGGCCGTCGACGACTTCGGGTCAGGTCGCGCCAACTTCGGTCTCCTCGTGCAACTCGAACCGAACATCGTCAAAATCGACCAGACGTTGGTGGAAGCGGCGTTCCCTTCGGTGCGAGGCCGCCTCGTCGTTCGGAATGCCGTCGCTGCGGCGCGGTCGGCCGGTGCCCACATCATTGCCGAAGGGGTTTCCGACGACGCTTGGGTGCCGACCCTGCGAGAGATGGGCTTCGACTCGTTGCAGGGGTACGTCTTCGGCAAGGCGCAGGCCGTCGAAAGTTTTCCGCCCGTCGACCGGCGCTTCATTTCCTAGGCGGTTGCTTCGCCCGTCCAACGTCGGAGCTTCGTTCGTGAGAGTAACGTTGTGCAACTAGCCTGCACTGCGTGACGGCTTCGAATGGTGGCGGCTACGAACGCACCGGTGGTCACGTGATTGTTGAGGCGCTTGCCCGCGCCGGCACAACGGCGGTGTTCGCGATTCACGGTGTTCAGATCGACCCGATCTTTCAGGCATGTGCCGATACTGGAGGGCCTTGGTCGACCTAAGGCACGAGGCCAGCGCCGGGTTCGCCGCGGAGGCTGCGGCCCGGGTCAGTGGGACAATTGGCGCAGCGGCGGTCTGTCCCGGCCCGGGCTTCACCAACGTGCTGACGTCGCTGACCAACGCACGGGCCGATCGCACGCCAGTGCTCTATCTGGTCAGCTCCAACCCGGACGGTACGCAAGAGTCGAACGGCCTGCAGGTTGGCCTCGATCACGTCGCCGTTGCCTCCCCGATTGCGAAGTGGGCCGCCAAAGTAGCCACGCCACTTCATCTCGCCCGGCTGGTGGCGCAGGCCATTCGCATCGCAACGACGGCACCTTGCGGACCCGTCCTGCTCGACGTGCCCGCCGACATCTTGGGCGGTCCTGCCGTCGACGGTTCACGCCACTACGCCGTGCACGTCGATGCCGCGCGTGTGGCCAACGCCGATGTCGATCGCTGCCTCAATCTTCTGGTTGCGGCCGCTCGTCCAGCGGTCTTGGTAGGTCACACCGCGTCTGCCCGCGCTCGGGCAGCGCTCGCGACTTTCGCCACGCAAAGCGGCGTGCCGTGCTTCCTTGACTACCGCGCGGTCGGCGCGCTCGCCGACGATCACCCGGCGTACGGCGGCACGCTGTACCAGTTGGCCCGACTCCCGTCGGATGCTCGACCCGACGTGGTGTTGGCAGTCGGTGTGCAGTTCGGCTTCGACACACCCGGGCTGCGCGACGGGGGTGTCGCATGGGGCGCCGTGATCATCCATGTCGAGACCGATCCCGCCGAGGTCGGTCGCTTCTCGACGGGTCCCGCCGACCTGGTGGCCGACCCGGATCAGATGCTCGTTGGGATGGCGTCCCGCGCAACCAGTACCGAATGGCACGTCGCCGCCGAATGGAACGCCGTCGTGCAGAATGCTCGCAGCGACACACGCGCGAAACTCGATGCCATATCGGCGGCGGACGGCGAACGAGTTCACCCCTACGCGGCATCACGCATCGTTTCCGACGCAGTCGCAACCAGTGGCGCGATCCTTATCGGTGACGGCGCGGTGTGCAAACACTGGCTGCACGATGCGCTGCGCCTCCCGGCGGGTGCGGTCTACCTCACACACGGCCGTTTCGGTTGCATGGGCACAGGACTCGGTTTGGCAATAGGTTCAGCTGTCACCATGCCAGCTCGCCCGGTGTTGTGCGTGACTGGTGACGGCGCTTTGGGCTTTACCATTGGTGAGTTCGAAGCAATGGTGCGTCATCAGCTTCCGATCACAATCGTGGTGCTCAACAACGCTCGCTGGGGCGCGTCCCAGGGTTTCCAAATGCGGCCGGGTAGCCGCCAGCGTGTGGTGGGTACCGACCTGTCCGACGCCGACTATCACAACGTCATGATCGCCTTCGGCGGCCAGGGCTCACGCGTCGATTCGGTCGATGAGCTCGCCAGCGCCTTGGCGGCCGCTCTCGCGAGCGGCCAACCGACGTGCATCAACGTAAGTACCAGCAACCTCGGCGTCGCCCCCGAGATACCGTTCCTCAACGCCTAAGGCTGCGGTTAAGGCTGCTCTTTGCTTGTTGCATCCCCCGGTCGAAATTACCCGGGTCGTCCATTTCTCCCACTACGATTCTCAGGCTTGGGGCTCCACGTGTACTGAGGTCTTCTGCACTGTTCGGATTTGGGTGAATTGAGATGCTATGCGGGCGAATGCGGTATCCATAGGAGGTAATTCTTTGGCCAAGCGCAGTTGGCTGGCCGGCGTCGCCCTTGCTGGAGTCGCGTTCGTCATGCCTTGGCTGCCAGTCGGGGTTGGCGGAATTGTGGCTCCCCTCCTGTTTGCCGTGCAGGCTTGGGTGATCACCATGGGCATGCGCCGACATGCCGACCGGGACATGACGATTTGGCGGTCATTCCGGTGGGGCATTGTGTTGCAGATTCCGGCGAGCTTCGCGTTCATCCGCTCCAGAATCGACCCAGGTGTCCGCTGGTGGCCACCGATCAATGTGGCCCTCACCCTGGGAAGTCTGCTGTTTTTTGGTTGGGCAGCCGCATCCGCGTTCCGGGTCTTCTTTTCCGTGACGTCAATGGCCAGGGCATCCAGGCTGGGTCTCGGAGGGTTTGCTCTTACCCTGGTTGCCTCCGAGTGGGTGATCCTGGGCAATCGTCCTGACGGCAAACCCTGGGTAGCCCTGGCGTTGGCCTGCGGTCTCGGAGCGGTCGCCCTCGTTGTAGCCCTAGCCCTCTTGGTTACGCCGCTTCACTTTCATCGCCGAGACGCCGAGGTCATGTTGCTGGCGGCAGCCGTCGTCTATGGCATCGGAAAGGTTCCCCACTTCTTTTCGCACACCCGTCTCGTTCCCACATCACAGTTGTTTGTACCCACACTGATGGCGACTGGATTGGTCGCAGCCGCCGCACTTCATCCCGCCATGGCGCGGGTGGGGGAGTCGCTGTCAGAGTTCTCTGATCGCCCGTTGACCATCGTGTCGCCCGTGATGTTGTCGGTGCTGTTTGTCATCGACGCCGCAGTGTTGGGCCTCGCCCAGGGACCATGGCCGGTGTCGCGCCTCGCCATGGTGATGGCCGTTGTTGTTGCGCTCCAGCTCATCTTGATCGTCTGGCTGTCTGGCTCGGTTTGGGCCGGATTTGTGACCCGTTGGAACCGACCCAATCGGCGCCTGCGACGGCAATTGCGTACTGCCGTATCTCGCGGTGAGTTGAGGGCTCATTTCCAGCCGATTTTGCGAGCCGGAGATCTGGCAGTTGCCGGTTATGAGACGTTGGCCCGCTGGCCGCACCCGAGCCTTGGCATGATGTCGGCGCAGAATTTTATTTTGGTCGCGTCGAATGAGGGGTTTCTGGCGTCTATTGACCACATGATGATTCGTCACGCCGTAGAGGCTCTGCCCACGCTGCTCGCCACGAGTGCCGTCGATCACCCGTTTGTGACGGTGAACGTCGAGCCCATTCGTATGCAGGAATCGGGCTTTGCCGACCGGGTACTGACGACGCTCCGCGACCTCAACCTCGACCCGACCGGCCTCATCATTGAGCTTACTGAGACGGCGGCCATTACCGACTGGGACGAGATCATGCGCAATGTAACCGTCTTTCAGGATGCCGGCATCGGACTAGCTATCGATGACTTCGGTGCCGGTCACGCCAACTTCGGTCTGTTGGTCAGTCTTGATCCTGACCTGGTGAAGCTGGACCGTACCCTGGTGGAGGCAGCGATGACTTCGGCCCGCGGCCGTGCCGTCGTGCGCATGGCGGCCGATGCAGCTCGTTCGGCCGGGGCTCGCATTGTGGCCGAAGGCATCTCCGAGCTCGCGTGGGGCGCCGAGTTGCATGACCTCGGCTTCGATCTGCTTCAGGGCTATGCGTTCGGACGACCGCAGGCGCTTGACTCCATTTTGTCCGTTGGCGGCACGGATCCCGGCCTGTCGCCGTGATGTCGCGCTCGCCGCTCGGACGTGGGACGGCGAAGCAGTGGTTGACCGAGCCGACGGCTCAGCTGACAGCCCTCTTCTTTACGCTCGCCGGGGTCGCTTTCTTCTTCCTGCCTCACCGCGCTATCAGCCTGATCGGACCGCCATTCCTTGTGCTGCAACTGGTTGTCATCACCGTCGGTCGGCGTCGGCGGCCGGTGCACGACGTTGTCATCTGGCGGATGTTTCACCTTGCGCTACTGCTGCAGATCGGTGCCTTCGTCAGCTACCTGAGAATAGAGGAAGGCTCGCAGGTGCGTCTCTGGACGGCGGTGAACGCCTCCCTCGGTACGCTTGCGCTCGTCTGTTCCGGTCTTGCGGGGGTCACGATCCTGCGCCCGTTGTTGCACCTTCCTTCAACGGCTCGCCCGGCCCGTCTTGCTGCGGTCGGTTTCGTGCTGACGTTGGCGAGCACACAGTGGTTGCAGGTTGGCTCGCCGCCCACCGGCACCCTTGGCCTGATCATCCGCAGCATCGTTGTGCTCTCGGCCGGTTCACTTCTGGCGTCACGGCTCTACCTGCACCATCCGTTGCGGGCGTTGGGTCGAACCGTCGACCTCACGCTGGTCAGCGCGTGTTGCGTCTTCGGTATTGGACAGGTTGTGGCCTTCGTGGCCTTCGGTCCGCATCCGCCGCTGCGAGCCTTTTCCTACATGCCTCTGGCCGCCGGTCTGATTGCGTCATCGTCGCTGCGATCGGGCATGACTCGGTTGGGTCAACCTCTGAACGAGGTGTCCGATCGTCCACTCACCATCGTGACCCCCATTGTGATGCTGGCGGTGTTCGGGGTCGACGCGCTGTTGGTTACATTCCTTCGTGGAGCGAACTCGACGCCGACGGTGGTTGTCGTCATTTCGGTTATCGCAGCCGCGCAACTGGTTGGCCTGGTGTGGCTCTCCGGCACGCTGATGACCATGCCCGGTCGGCAGACGACGCTGCGCGAGACCCGCGTGCGTCGCGAGTTCCGGGCCGCGCTTTCCCGCGGCGAGATCGATGCCCACTTCCAACCGATTGTGCAGTCGGGCGACCTTGCCATCGCCGGATTCGAGCTCGTTGCCCGTTGGCCCCACCCTCGGCACAACGCGCTCTCAACCGCACGACTGCAGCTCCTGGCCGTCGATTCGGGATTTCATCTGTCGCTGGATCGGCAGATGATTCGCCGAGCGGTCGAGGCCCTCCCGATGCTCCGCACACACACTGCTGTCGTTGCTCCATTCGTTACCGTGCCGGTCGCATCTCATCGCCTGCAGGAACGTGGTTTCGCCGACCAGATCCTGGCAGAGTTTCGTACCGCCAACCTCGACCCCCGAGGTCTCGTTTTAGAAATCGCTGAGACGGCAGCCGACGTTGATTGGGTCGCGTTGCGGGGCAACGTGGCGGTGTTGCAGCGAGCGGGCATCGGGTTATCAATCGACGACTTTGGCGCTGGTGAAACCAATCTGGGGTTCCTCTTGAGCGTCGATCCCGACCTGGTGAAGGTAAACCATTTGCTGGTGGTGGCCGCCGTACGTTCGCAACGCGGGCGTGATGTCGCTACCAAAGTTATTCATGCGGCCCGTCTGGCCGGCGGCCGTACCGTAGCCAAGGGTGTGGCCGATCCGGAATGGGTAGCCCTGCTCCGCGAGATGGACTTCGACCTGCTTCAAGGCGAATCGATTGGCCCACTGGTGTCCCGCCCCGACGGTTGGTCGGATCAACTTTCGGCCTAACCGCACCCGACGTTGCGTGCCGAAGCCCACTAATGTTGTCCGGGTTTCCGCCGGTACTGGCGGCGATCACTGGTCCCAAGGAGCCCTCATGGCCAACATTAACGTCACCATCTGGAACGAGTACCTGCACGAGCTGAAGGAGCCGGCCATTGCCGAGGTCTATCCCAGCGGGATCCACGGTGCGTTGGCCGAGGAACTGGCCGGCGCCGGCGATTTCACCATTCGTACGGCAACAATGGCCGAGCCGTCGCACGGGCTCACCGATGATGTGTTGGCCACCACCGACGTGATGATTTGGTGGGGCCATATGGGTCACCACCTGGTCGACGACGCCATTGTCGAAAAGGTGCACCAGCAGGTGCTCAGCGGCATGGGTCTCATCGTGCTGCACTCTGGTCACTACTCCAAGATTTTCCGTCGCCTCATGGGCACCAACTGTTCACTCGCCTGGCGTGAAGCAAACGAGAAGGAACGGCTTTGGGTTGTCGAGCCGGCGCACCCGGTCATGACTGGCATCCCCCCGTACTTCGAATTGGAGATGGAGGAAATGTACGGCGAACGTTTCGACGTTCCTACGCCCGACAAGTTGTTGATGCTCAGCTGGTTCCAGGGTGGTGAGGTGTTCCGCAGCTGCGCTACATGGCAGCGCGGCCACGGTCAGATCGTTTATCTGCGTCCCGGCCACGAGGAATATCCGACGTATCGCAACGAACACATCGTGCGCATCATTGCCAACGCTTGCCGCTGGGGGGCGCGCGCCGTCAACATCGCCACCAACGAAGCGCCGAACGTCGAAGCGCTCGAATGGGTTCCCGGTGCCTCGGCCCGCGCCGTTGCTGCAGCGAAGGCCAACTCGGGCAGCGTCGGCAACTGATGGCGCGTCGCATCGGCATTATCGGCACGGGTGGTATCGCGCAGGCACACGTCGACGGTTACAAACTCGCAGGCGCCCACGTCGTCGCGTTGGCTGACGTGAACTCAACGGCGCTCGCGCAACGTCAGAGCGCCTGGGATGTGGCGACTGGCTACGCGCACTATGAGGATCTGCTGGCCGACCCCGCAGTAGAAGCAGTATCGATCTGTACACCGAACTCCTCGCATCACCACATCACGATCGCCGCCGCCAAGGCCGGCAAGCACGTGCTCTGCGAAAAGCCGGTGTCGATGAACCTGGTCGACGCGCAGGAGATGATCGACGCCTGCGCCATGGCAGGGGTCGTGTTCCAGGTCGGCCATCACATGCGCTCGTGGGCGGCCGTCTCCAAGGCCAAGCAGATCATCGACGCAGGCGGCATCGGCAAGATCACCTATGCCCGGCTCCGCCAAGCCCATGACTGGGGCGGGGCGTCCGAGGTTCGCGGCGTGTTCGGTTCGTTGGCACACTCGGGTGGCGGCACGCTGCTCGACAATGGTTGCCATCTCTTCGATCTGGCCCGTTACCTCGCTGGCGATGTGCGTGACGTGTACGCCCGTATAGCCACACTCAAGTTCGACATCGAAGTGGAAGACACCGCCATCTCGTCGCTTGGCTTTGCGTCAGGCGCGCTCGGGCAGGTCGAAGTTGCCTGGACCGGCACGGGTTGGCAGGAGGCGTTTTGGATCTTCGGCACCGAGGGCTCCCTTGAATGTGACAACCGCGTCGGCGCCAACCTGCTCACACATCGCTTTCGAGAGTCAGCCGGCACCAGCTGGGCTGATCTCGACATCGCTACGTACGACCTCAAGGGCCTCATCGCCCACTCACAGCACGTCGCCAACTTCCTCGCTGCGATCGACGGCACGGGCCCGGTCGTGTGCACCGGGCAAGACGGTCTGGAAGCCGTGCGCTTGGTTCTTGCGTCGTATGAAAGCGCCGCGTCCGGCGCGCCGGTTGTGCTGCCTCCGATGTGCTGATTTCAGCAACTTCTCACTGATGCAAGGACAGAACGAGGACTCACCCAGCAGCAGGTCGTTGACGAATTTGGTTTGACGATCGACCGGAGCCGGCTGGCACGGATCGAGGCCGGCGAAGGCTTCCAGTCGCTTGATAGGGCGTTGTCGATTCTGCGGCGCCTCGGAGTCGAGGTCGTCGCCACCGTGCCGGTTGCGGATGCGAACACATGAGCCCGAAGCGACTCGGTGTCTGGCTTGCGGGTGAGCGCGTCGCAACGCTCGAAGCGAAGCGTCCGTGGGACCTGCGCTGCCGGTATGAGTTGGAAGTGGTCGCGACTGGTCACGCTAATCGGCCGTTGCTGTCGTGCTCGCTGCCGGTCACGCGTCAGAGAGCACCGGCGACACCGTGGATCCGCGGCCTGCTCCCTGAAGGAAATCATCTGCTTGCGCTGGCAACGCTCGCAAAGGTACCGACCAACTATTACTCCGACCTGCTCGAACGCTACGGCCGCGACATTGCTGGCGCGTTCAGCATCGGCACCGACCCGCCCGAGCCACGCCGGTGGGCGGTCGATCCGTACGACGACAATGAGATGCTCGACGAACTCGGCCTCGTGCTCGATGCTCCTGGGTTCGCCGTACGCGATGACAGCGAGTTGTCCATCGCCGGACTCCAGAACAAGCTGTTGGTGACAGCCTTGCCTAGCTAGTGGGCGATGGGGTCGGCCACGCAACGGACACCCGTCCACACACATCATGAAACTCGCAGACGCGGCAAGTACGAGCGATTCGGCGGGCCATCGTTCGCACAGATCGCCGAATTGCTCGACCGTTACGGCGATCCGGCCACAGACCACCCGATCCTGTTGCGTGCCGTCGTGTTCACCGCAGCCATCGGTAATGCCGATGCTCACGGCAAGAACCTGTCGCTCCTCATCAATACTGACACCGGCTTCATCAGGTTGGCTCCGCTGTACGACACCGTGCCGACCGCGCTCTGGCCGACTCTCCGCGACGCGCCGGCGATGTCGGTAAACGGCAGGTTCGAACGTGCATCTTTCGACGACTTCGTCGGGGAGGCTCGTCGGTGGGGCGTGAGCGATCAGGCCGGCGAGCGTGTTGTGGCTGAGGCGCTCACCGACATTCGACGCGCGGTGACGTCGTGCACAAATACTGCCGTTGGCGAGCTCGTCGGCGCACGACTCGACGAGATCGACCGCCGCTGACGCACCACACGCTGTTGCTTTGACACTACCTTCGGTCGGCGCTCACACCGTAACGTCCGGCCCACGACGCGGCCTCCGAACCCTGGACGCGGCCGAGAGGCGATAGCCTTCTCCTATGCGTGAGGTGCTCCTTTTTCTGGTGACCTTGATGGGGGTTGGTGTGATTATGCTCACGGCCACGGTTGTGGTTGGTGTCCATCTTCTTCGTAAGCGAGTGCGCCTGGCGAAGGGTCCGCGGGTGCCGTTGCGTTGGGCGGTCTCCACCAGTCAGGCTGCGCGCCTGCACCGACGGTTGCGACGTGTCGATGGTCTGGCGGCCTCGCTCATCCCACCCCGCCGACGGCGTCGTACCGTTCTGCTGCCGTCGCAAGAGTTCGCCGGGTCGGTGCGCCACGCGGCCCGTCGCCTCGACGCGCAACTGCTCGTTGTCGCACGTGTGTCGCAGACCGTTCGTCGCACCCAGTTGCCGGTGCTGCAATCCGGCGTGCAGGACCTCGAGATCT
Source organism: Acidimicrobiia bacterium (assembly GCA_043730435.1). Classification (GTDB taxonomy): domain Bacteria; phylum Actinomycetota; class Acidimicrobiia; order Acidimicrobiales; family Ilumatobacteraceae; genus JANMCE01. Next base: position 13,318 of record JAYTKG010000017.1, read on the forward strand.
CGGTCATGCAGCTGCAGAGCGTCGTGCGAACACCCGCGGCCGACTGGCAGTCGCCGGTCGAGCGGATTGGTTTGTTCACCGAGTCGTTCCACAACCTCGGCACCAACTGACCGCCTGCGGGTTCTTGACGAAGAGTGGCTAAAGGGGAACTGAACCACTGCCGATAGTTGTTGCATGCAGTGGTCCAAACCCAGGCGGCGGTACCTGTTGCTCGGCGCCGTGATCCTCATGATCGGATTGGATACCGTGCCAGCCGCCGCGCTCGGCCGGGGCCGTGGCCCTGCGCCAAAGGCTGCAGCTTTCGTGGCCGCTGAGATTACGAACGCAGTGTCGTTCTCCAGAGACCTGACCGCGTTTCCGCTCGGTGCCCTCGACCCGTATCTCCGCAGTGGCCTCGGAGAGTTTGTCGCTCACTGCCCGCTCACGCATCGAGCCGCGCACGACCCCATTGTTGGTCCGGGCAACGCAAATTTCTGGCACTCGCACGACTTCTTCGGCAACGTCACCACCAACCATCTGTCGACGGTGGAGAACCTCGATGGCCAGGCCACGTCATGCAGCCCAACGGTCGATGACTCTGCTTACTGGGTTCCGACGTTGTTAAAGAACGGGGTGCCGATCGATCCGACGCACATCACCATCTACTACCAGGTGAAGAGACCGTACGACCCCACCAAAGTGGTGCCGTTCCCGCACGGCCTGCGTATGATCGCGGGTGACGCTATGCGATGTCGGCCCAACCCGATTACGTGGAGCAGTGGCACTGCATGGGTACGTCGGCCAGCGCAGCGACCATTCCCGATTGCGGCACCGACGATGTGGAACTCGTGCTCACCTTCCCGAACTGTTGGGACGGTGCGCACCTCGACTCGGCCAATCACAAGAGCCACATGTTCTACGGCCAGGGTCTGAACTGCCCGACGACGCACCCCGTACTGGTGCCCGAGATGTCATTCCGCTTCCGCTGGAGTGCATCGGGCCCCGGAGTCACGCTGTCGTCGGACACCATGTCGGGGCACACCATGCCCGGCGGCACCACGGCCCACGGCGATTTCATCAACACGTGGGATGACGCCGAACTCGCTCGTCGGGTAAGCGGCTGCCTCAATGTGGCGTACGTGTGCAACGAATCGGGCAACGTCATCCGCTGAAACGGTTCTTACCGAATTCTCACACTCTGCTCACCATCCTCTTATGGCGTTCTGTCGTACGAAAGGGGTGGATTGCAGCCCGACGGAAACTCGGCGGGCTTCACCGCTAAGGTTTCGATACGGGCAGAAAGTTGTGGGTTTGCCATGGAAATGGAACAACAAGAACGCCTAGCGCAATTAAGGAACCGCAAGTCGGCTCACCCGGCATCCGGTGGTCGCATTGTGGCGGTCGGAGTTTCTTCGACTGCTTTTCTGCTGGGGATCGCCAGTCTCGCCGCGTCGGCCAAGCTGGCATCTACCAAGGTTGAATCGCCGGCGGTCATCGCCGACGTCGCAGAACCGGTAGCAGTTGAAGCGACCGATCCTGCGGCTACCGATGCTTTCACAATCGCGCCCACTACGGCTGTTTCCACCACGACGGCTGCGCCGGCAACGACGCTCCCGCCCGCGCCGGAACCCGTCACGGTGCCATCGACAGAGGCCGCGCTCGTCGAGCATTCGGCACCGGTGGAGGCTTCACCCGAACCCGAAGCCCCACCGGAGCCTGAAGCTCCGCCGGAGACTGGGGCTCCGGTCGTACAACGGACCCAGGCGCCGCGTCCGAAGGCTACAAACCCGCCTGCTCCGGCGCCCGCTGCAGCCCCTGCCCCGGCTCCCGCGCCAGCCCCGGCTCCCGCGCCAGCCCCGAAACCGGTGTGCTCTGGCAGTCAGTGTTGAGAGCGGGGCTCACGCTGGCAGGATCGAGAATCCGAGTGCGCCCGCGGTGACGTTTGATCCGATAGCCAAGGCGCGTTCACTGTCCTCGGTTGAGGAGAACGAGGCGCTCTATCGGGACTGGGCCGCAACATACGACCGCGACGTGTTCGACATGCTCGGCTTCACGGGCAGTGATCGCATCGCCGACCTTCTTGCCTCGTATCTGCCGACACGTTCGACAGAGGTCATCGATCTCGGCTGCGGAACCGGTGCGGTTGGGGTGCGACTCGCGGCGCTGGGTTTCGAACGGATTGACGGGTTTGATCTGTCAGCTGAGATGCTCGCCGTCGCTCGCGCCAAAGGCGTCTACCGCTCGCTCGTCACTATGGATCTGACCAAGCCGATCAAGCCGACTCATCAGTACTGCGCGGCCATCTCGGCCGGCACGTTCACGAGCGGCCACATCGGGCCATTCGCGATCGCCGAGATCGTAAAGCTCCTGGCACCGGGTGCGGTCGTTGCCTGGGTGATTGCCTCAAGCGTGTGGGCTTCGTTTGGACCGGCCTTGGCCGCTGCTGGAGTCGAGATCCTGCACCAATCCGTTGAGACCATTCGCACCGGCGGTGTACCGGAAGCGGTCATGCTCGTCGGCCGACTTTGGCGGCCCGATGCGGCGGGACATCTAGGACAACCTTGATTCCGAGAGTATGTATCACAGTGCTACCGTCGGGGTCAGCAAGATGCTCATTCTGTAACGCAGTGTTATCGCCGGCCCATCGAACTTCAGTCACGTCAGATTTCACCGGGTGAAATTTGGTGTGACTGGAATCAGATCTGCGCACGGCACGCCTAGGCGCGGGTGGTGCGGTGTCTGGCGACCGTTCGCCGCAGTAAAGGGCGCGGTGAGCGAAACGGCGAGTCGAACTGTCGCTTTGGTCGAGGTCAGCGGCGAGACTTCGACGATGTCGATAGCGACGCCGAAAGTTGTGCACGGCAACGACACAAGCGCCGGGCGTTGGGTAGCCGTCACGGTCATCGTGCTCAGCACGTTTGTTGCCCAGAGCTTCGCCCGCTTCACCTTCGGACTCCTGCTGCCGGCCATGAAGGCCGACCTCGGCATCTCCTACGGCTTGGCTGGCTGGTTGGGCACCATCAATTTGGCCGGATACCTCATCAGCACGATCGTGACCAGCGCTGCCTCGTTGAGATTTCCACCGCACCGACTCGTGCAATTCGGCCTCGGCCTCGCGACCTGCGGCATCACCATTCTGGCCACCACGCGCAGCACACCGCTGCTGCTTGTTGGCATGGTGGTCGGAGGACTTGGCGGCGCAGCAGCCTGGATACCTGCACCGATCGTGGCGGCAAGCGCGTTTCCGCCCGAGCGCCGCGGGTTCGCCATGGGCCTCTGCAGCATGGCGATCGGCGCGGGCATTGTGTTGGCCACCCTGTTCACCACCGCAGTCCGCAACATTGGTCACAATGCCGGGCTCTGGCGGCCGATCTGGCTGGGCGAAGCCGCCGTCGGCGTACTCGTCACTGTGCTGTCCGTCGTGGTGCTCAAGCCCGTTCCGTTGTCTCCCGGCTCGCCACCAAAGATCTCGGTGCTTCGCACCATTCCGTCGTGGTGGGCGCCCACCATTGCCTACGCCTGCTTTGGCTTGGGCTACGTGCTGTTTTCTACCTTTGTGGTCGCAGCGTTGGAGAAAGATGCGGGCTTCGGCAAGGGCCACGCCGTGTGGGTGTACGCCCTTATGGGCACCGGCATAGCGACAGGGTCACTCGTCTTGGGTCGCCTGTCCGATCGGCTGGGCCGACGAGCCGCCATGATCGGAAGCTTCACCTCAGCGTGTTGCGGTTGTCTGGCGGTGCTGATTGGCATCGAGCCGATCGTGTCTCTGGCAACGTTGGCGTTCGGGGTGGGCATGGCTGGAGCCATTGTGTCGATTGCGTCGTACCTGGGTGATCACGTACGACCGCAGGAATTCTCCGCGGCGTTCGGTGTGGTCACCGCCGGCTTTGGCGTTGCGCAGATGATTGGGCCGCGCCTCGGTGGTTGGATGGTTGATAGAGCGGGAACGTTCCGATGGGTGTTCGTTGTTGCGGCTTGCGTCTGGGCCGTAGGGGCGATCGTGGCAGCAACACTCCCACGGATCGGGCGACTCCACCCCAGGCGTCCCTAGGGGGTTCCCTCGATAGGCAGTGCAGCGTGATTCCCGCAGGATGGCTGCATGTCTTCGATCACCTCCCCATCAGCGGCGGCCACAATCACGGCGGCGACACCATCCACTCGGAACCGGGTGGTGGACGCAACCCGAGCGATTGCAATGCTGGCCGTTGTCGTCGGCCACTGGCTGGTAGCACTCCCCACGCCAGGTGTAGGCGGCGGCATCGGCGGCATCAACGCCATCGAGCGGCTTCATTCGTTTCAGTATCTCACCTGGATCTTTCAAGTGATGCCGCTGGTGTTCGTCGTCGGTGGATTCGCCAACGCCGCCAGCCTCGCCACAGCCCGAGCCCGTGGCGGACGCGACAGTGACTGGGTTGCCAGTCGCCTACGTCGCCTGCTGAAACCGACCATCGTGTTCGCGTCATTCTGGGGCGGGTTGCGTCTGTTCGGCGGGGGTGTCGGGCTGGTCGCAACTGCAGCACACGTGGCGTCAGTTCCGCTCTGGTTTCTTGCGGTCTATGTCGTGGTCGTCGCCGTGCAACCGCTCATCGATCGCGTGTGGAAAAGCCATCGCGTGGCAACGCTTGCCGGTCTGGTCGTGCTGTCGCTGCTGGGTGATCTGGCGCAGGTCACGCCCGGGTTCAGCGCGGTTGCCTGGCTGAACCACATCTGGGTCTTCGCGGCGTGCCAGCAGCTTGGCGTGTTGTGGTTCGAAGGTCGCCTGCCGTCTGGTCGACGGGCCTTTGTAGTTGCCGTCGCTGCGCTCGGTACGGCAGTTGGTTTGGTGGCGTTCGGGCCGTGGCCGCTCTCACTCGTTCACGTCAGCGGACAACGCATGAGCAACGCCCATCCGCCAACCATCATCTTGCTGCTCATGGGTGTCTTCCAGGTCTGCGCCGTGCGATCGATCGAAGCAAAGGCGCAACGCTGGCTACAAAAGCCCAAGGTCTGGATGGCCGTTGCGCTCATCAACCTGCGCATCATGACCGTCTACCTCTGGCACTTCACGGCGCTGATCATTGCGTCGGTCATCGTCATACCCCTCGGCCTGCGTCCGGCGGCGGGACTTGGATCAACGTCGTGGTGGCTCACCCGACCGCTTTGGTACGCGCTTCTTACGGCAGTCTTGGTTGGCATCGTTGCGCTTGTCAGTCGCTTCGAGTCCGGCGGACAAGCGGCTGCCCGCCCGGTTGCCCTGTTCGTCATCGTGCCGGTCGCCAGCCTTGCCCTCTTTCACATAACCGGTAACGGCGCCACCGCCATCGCCGCCGTCGTGCTCCTGGCCACTGATCGCATCCTGTCCCGGACACAACCCGCCCGCTAGGGTCACGGCTCTCGAATCGAATCAGGCCTTACGCGGGTTGCACCTTGTGGCGAATAGGCCGGAGCACGGAAGAGAAAATCTACTCTGCAAGTTTTCATTGCCGAGTTTGCAGAGTAGATTGCAGAGTAATGGATATCCGGGATCTCCTTGCTCGTCCCGAGGGTAAGCGGCTTGAGTACAAGCGAGACTTGTCGTCGCCTGCATCGGTTATGCGAGCACTTACGGCATTCGCGAATAGTGCAGGGGGTGTCTTGATCTTCGGCGTCGACGATGATCGGACGGTTCTCGGTGTCGATGATCCGCTGCTTCTTGAGTCCCGTCTTGTCAACATGATCAGCGATCGAATAGCGCCTCGTCTTGTGCCTGAGATTGACATTGTGCCGTGGAGGTCGACACAGCTGGTTGTGATTCAGGTACACCTCAGCTCGTCCCGGCCACATCGAGTGATTTCCGACAACCAGGTTTATGTCCGGTTGGGGGCATCGAATCGCAAGGCTGACGCGGAGTTGATCGAGGAGATGCGTCGATCGTGCCGGTTCGAGTCGTTCGACGAGACTGCGTTTCCGACGGAACCGCTCGATCAAATCGATATCGAAGCTCTCGCCTCCGAATTCGCTTCTGTCAGAGTGATAGATCGTGAGAACCTGGGCGTGCTTGGCCTCTCAGTAGAGCACCAAGGCAGAGAGGTGCCGACGGTTGGTGGCCTCGTTCTGTTTGGGCATGATCGGGTGGCCTTTCCGGATGCGTCGATTCGCTGCGCTCGTTTTGCGGGCACGACCAGGTCGACTATCGCCGACACGATCGATTTTGTCGGGTCGTCATTGCCACGAATGGTTCGCGACGCGCTTTCGTTCGTCGATCGAAACTCCGCCAGAGCGATTGTGATCGATGGGCTAGCGAACGTGGTGCTTCGGCCTGTTCCGGTGATAGCTGTTCGCGAGGCCTTGGTGAATGCTGTTGTCCATGCGGATTACAGCCAGCGGGGTGGACCGATCCGGGTCGCAATGTTCGATGATCGTCTTGAAATCGAGAACCCGGGGCTTCTCCCGTCCGGCATGACGATCGAGGACATGTCGACCGGCGTGTCACGGGTGCGAAACCGGGTCATCGCCCGAGTGTTCAAGGAGCTTGGCTATATCGAGCAGTGGGGAAGCGGTATCGGCAGGATGCTGGAAGCGCTTCATCAGGCGGGATTGGCCCGGCCGTTATTTGAGGAACTAGGCGGCCGATTTCGCGTGACCTTATGGACGGGCGAGTCAGGCAGTCCGGTGCTCACCGACGATGAGCGCCGACTCATCAATGCACTGAGGACAGCCGGGAGCGCCGGGCTTCCGACGAGTGACCTGACCGAGATCTTGGGGCGCTCGGCGCGGACCACTCGTACTCGGATGGCGCGCTTGGTGGAGCTTGGTCTGGTGTTCCAGATCGGGTCCGGACCCACGGATCCGCATCGCCGTTACGTTGCCGCGAACTCGTGACCTACTCCAGTGCTGGTTGAGCGCTTCGCGTGGAGGCTTGGGATGGAAGTGGGTACCGCTGTTGTATCCGCACCTCTCTAGCAAGGAAGGCGATCCTCTACTTGTATTTGACTTGTATACTTCTGTCATGACTTGGGATCCGACGCAGTATCAGCGGTATAGCGATGAACGCAGTCGCCCGTTTCATGAGCTGGTGGACCGCATCGTGGTCGATCCCGCATCGGTTGAGACAGCGGTTGATCTCGGGTGCGGGCCGGGTCTTCTCACCGCAACGTTGTGCGACCGGTGGCCGAATGCGCAGGTGATCGGCGTCGACAATGACGCCAACATGCTTGCGTCGGCTGCGGCGCTCGCCAGTGATCGGTTGTCGTTTGCGAGCGGCACCGTGCAGAGTTGGCGACCCGCTGCGCCGGTCGACGTTGTCGTTTCGAACGCGACGCTGCAGTGGGTTCCGGGTCACCTGGCGATGCTGCCTAATCTGTTGACGATGGTTCGGCCCGGTGGATGGTTTGCGTTCCAGGTGCCGGGTAACCTCGACGACCTCCACCATCAGGAAATTCGTTCGCTGTACCGCAGCACGCCTTGGTCCGACATTCCTGCCATCAGGGCGTTACCTGACCGCACCCACGGCTCGCATACGGCAACGGAGTATCTCGACGTGCTCGGCCCGCTCTGCTCACACATCGACGGCTGGGAGACGACCTACATCCACATCCTCCAAGGCACCGATCCCGTCCTTGAGTGGGTGAAAGGCACTGCCCTTCGACCGGTTCTTGCCGCTCTCGGAACCGACGAAGCGCGTGCCGAATTTCTGGCCCAACTCGCGCCACGATTACGCGCCGCCTATCCCTCCGGCGTATGGGGCACACCGTTCCCCTTCAAGCGCATCTTCGTGGTCGGGCAACGCTCAGCGGAACTATGAGATTGAAGCGGCGGGGACAACCCATGCTGTCTTCAGCTGCTTGGCCGACTTCAACGATGCGAGCGTGTCGTAGTCGTGGTCGTAGTGAATGACGGTGAACCCGGTTCGTATCGCAATGGCAGCGATAAGCAGATCACCGGGCTTCTGACCACGTTGCTTGTTCGACTTGTGTAACTCCGTGCATAACGCGATCGCGAGGTAGTCGTCTCCAGATTCAAGACTGACGACGGTCGGCAGCCGGTCCCATTTTGGGGTCCGGTTGCCCGCCATCATCTCCAACTTCGTGATGGTGGTGGTGAAGAGACTGCCTTGGGAGGCGAGCGACACGAGGGCTTCGGCTACTGAGCCGATATCGAGCCGATTGATCACTGACGTATCGAGCAGGAACACTCCGCTCCACGCCGCGTCACGAATAGCATCACGCTGCTCGACTGTCGTTTCGGTGAAATACGAGTCGGACGCCGCAGCGCTAAGCCAGGCTCGAGTAGTTGCGACGCGTTTCGCGCCCTCGGACTCGTCGGCCGCGAGGAACTCTTCCGCCAGTCCCGTCAGGATCGCCTGGACGGACTTGCCACGACGCTCGGCCGCCGCCGCCAGTCGATCTCTGAGCGCCTCATCCAATCGAAGTAAAACTTGGGCAGTCATATGATATATCTCCCCTCGCTAGTGAAGATATCATCTGATTTCAAAGTCGTTGCCCGCGGTTCTCGTGGTCTGAGCACTGAACGCGAACCGCCGATCTTGGTCGTGCCGGTAGCGTGGTGGCATGAGTGATGACGCGCTTTATCACATTGGGTTTGGCCGCTCGGATTTGCCGAGCCCAGCACCGACGTTTGCGTTCTTGTCGGGGGATCCCGATCGGGCGAAAGCGGTGGCCGAGCGCCACCTGACCAAACCGACCAAGTTGTCTGACCATCGCGGACTCACCAGTTATCTCGGCTGGCTCGATGACGTGCCCGTCTTAAGTTGCACCTCGGGCATGGGTGGGCCATCCACGACCATTGTCGTGAATGAGTTAGCGCAACTCGGCGTGAAGTCGATTCTGCGTATCGGCACAACGGGCTCCATCCAGCCGCACGTTCCGGTCGGCGATGTCATCATCACTCAGGCAGCCCTGAGTCGTCACGGTTCGGCCGACGACATTGCGCCCCCCGAGTTTCCAGCCGCCGCCGACCCCTTCCTCACCGTCATGCTCTCGCAGGCCGCCGATGCGCTCAACGTGCGACATCACGTTGGCATCACAGCCTCGGTCGATTCCTTCTTCGAGGGGCAGGAGCGCACCGAGTCATCGGCCAACCCGCACCTTCTCAGACGCCTGCACGGGATTACGGAGGAGTATCAGCACCTCGGCATCCTCAACTACGAAATGGAAGCCGGCACGCTGTTCAAAATGTGCTCGGTCTACGGCATCGCCGCCGGTTGTGTCCTAGCGGTTGTCGCCCAACGTACCGTCGGCGAATCGGTTCGCATGGATCTTAAAGACGTCGCCATCGAAAACACCATCACGGTCGCAGTGGAGGGTGCCCGCCGCTGGCTGGCCCGGGGTTGACGTACGTCGTGCCGCTACCGGCCCAGCCAGGACGACAGGACGCGGGTGATGCGAGGCATTACCACGTAGCTCATGGCAATGCTGCCGACGACATTGCCTGCGAACACGGCCGGCAGGAGCGGTAGGTGGGGTGCAACGCGAGCGCGGACGATGGCTATCACCAGCGCCGTCGGGAAGAGTCCGCATAACACGGCGATGGTCTGCTTCCAACGCTTGACGGTATGAGCGTCAGCGGTGGTGAACCAGCCGGCAAATCCGCCGACGACGTTGAGATGGCGCGGGCCTTCGATCAGTGGATCGAATCGAGCAATCAGAGCTTGGCGGGTGCCAGAGTGCAACCAGGCGTCCAGGTGGAGTCGACTGTCGAACGAGAACACGACCACGGTGTCGGTCTGAAGTCCGTCCACCGCCTCGAACAGTTCTGAGCGGAGGAATCCCTCAGTGGTACGCATCACCGCGCCAATGTCAGCGTGCACGGCGCGGTACTTGTCCATGAGGCCGGGCTTGACTCGCGATGAGATAACGGCTGTCACTGGTCGAGTGCCGACCGGTCGATCGACCGCAAGAATCTGCTGGCGTGGATCACCGACGATGAGCGGCTCAGCAGCGGCCATCAACGCTCGCCGTTCGGCGGACTCCATCCACTCGGTCAATGAATGGCCATCGCTGAACTGAAACGTCACTACCCACTCGTCGGGGTGAAGATCGTCGGGGGGCTGAAAGTCGGCGTGGAGAAAACCTGGTTGCCTTTCCACTGATGTCCGCATGTGCTCCATCCATTCGGCGAACTCGGCTTCGCGTCCCGGCCGTACATGGCGAGCCACGATCACGGTCGGAATACGCCGACCACTCGAATCCAACCCGGTCCATGCACTCATGCCGTTCAGTGTGCCGACCGAACACTGGTCCTGTCCACAGGTGCGCTTCTTTGTCGCGCCTGACAACGATGCGTCGAAGTTGAGCCGGAGCCCCGAAAGTCCGTTATCGTTAATTGGTCCGGTTGGGCGGATTCCTGGCGGTGCAAAGGAGTGCGAACGCGTGGCCAATAATTTGTCATTCGACGAGTTCCACCAGAGGCGCCACTACCAGTGTCTCGACGGGCTGCGCGGTCTTGCCGTTGTTCTCGTGATGTGGCATCACGGCCGACTTCACTCCGGTGGCATCGTGTTCGGTCGCGGCTTTCTGGGCGTAGAGATGTTCTTCGTGCTCAGCGGTTTTCTGATCGTGTCGCTGCTGCTGCGGGAACGGCGAGAACTCGGTGCAATCAGCCTTCGGAGGTTTTACGCCCGACGAGCACTACGAATACTCCCGCCATTCTACGGACTGCTCGCACTGCTCGCCCTCGGCCATGCAGCTACTCGAAATTCCTACTCGGCTGCGTTCTTTCAGCAATTGCCGTTCCAAGTTGGGCACCTGGCGAATTGGGTGCGCGGCGACGTGCTCGGCCTCACGATGTCGTGGACGTTGGCCACCGAAGAACAGTTCTACTTGGTCATTCCGTTTCTTGTCGTCGTGGTGCCGAGAAGATTCCTCGGCTGGTGCCTCGGTGTGCTGGGCGCGTTCAGCGCCCTGCTCTGGACGTCGGTCCCGGGGCCGTTGTTGAAGTCGATCTACGGCACGTCCCATCCGAACCTTGTGTTCCTCGAAGCCACGTATATGAGCCTCATCCTCGGTGCCCTGATGGCGTGTGCCTTCGAATCGAAGCGAACGTTCGAGTTGCTGGCGAACGTGGCGAAGCATCGCTCACTGCGGACATTCATCACCGTTGCCATGGTCGCCGTAGCGGCGTTCAGTCCTCTCGTTGGCGGCGGACCTTGGCGGTTCGCATTTCAGGTGCTCAGCGCCGGCTGGATCGCAGGCCTCGTACTGCAGCCGTCACGACTTGCCTCGTGGTTCTTCGAGCATCGTGCGACACGGCGGCTCGGAACGATCAGCTACGGGCTCTACCTTTACCACCTCGTCTGCTTCGGCCCGGCGTTCAAGATCTCCGCACGGCTTGGGGCTACATCGCGGTGGGTGGGCTTTGCGATCGGCTGTCTCGTCACCTACCTGGTCGCATCAGCGAGTTACCGATTCTTCGAGCAGCCCATCGCCCGCTACGCCGCTCGTTTCAAACCGGAAAACGCCACGCGTCGACAGGTGGCGGGAACCGTGCATTCCCCAACCGCCGCAACCGATTGACTGGGAAGGTTCGGAGCAAATGCCCGAAGGAGCCGTGTGCTGCTACGCCCGTGAAGGGCGTAGCAGCAGGTTGGCGGGCACTGGTTCCCGGTGGTTCTACTATGGGGCGCTGGGATCGTCGGCGGGGTTCACATACGTCATTTGAAACGGCCCGATTGCGTGGACCTGTACTTCGGTGCGTCCCTTCGCTTGGGCAAAGTGATTGGCATTGGCGGGTGCCGTGATGAAGTCACCTCGCTGCAGCGGAGGAAGGAACGCATACTTGTCGAAGTGGTCACCGAGCCCAACCTTGAACGTGCCTTTGATCACGGTGACGTTTTCGTCGGTTGGATGAAAGTGGGGCGGAATAATGTAGCCGTTGGGGAATCGAAGTCGAACGGTAAAAATCTGTCCGGCGACGCTTGGATCTCCCTGCAGAACGGCCATCGCCGCGCCGGGCGGAAAAACATCCGGTGCCGGCCCGAAGACGATGTTGTTGCTGTGCTGCTCATGATGATCGTGGGCTGGCATCGCGAGCGCCGGCGTCGGTGCGGGCGTCGCGGTACCGGGGTTAGACAGTGCCATCCCGGCGAACGCAACGACCGCAACCGAACCGAGGGCGTAACGGATCTTGTTCATGTCAGTTCTCCATTCACGACGCGTGGACTCGTCCGGCTTGGAGGTCTTTGACATCCTGGGTGGTCAGGCCGTGGCCTCCGATTCCCCAGTCGCCGCTGTCGACTTCCTCGATGGCCACCCAGGTGACCTGACGCATCGATTCGCCCTCAATGCCGACCATGGTGTCGGTCAGCTTGGTGATCATCTCGCGCTTCTGGTCGGGCGTGAAGACGCCTTTGATGAGTTTGACGTTTACAAAAGGCATGGTGTTCG
>JAYTKG010000018.1:0-23468 GCA_043730435.1 Acidimicrobiia bacterium
GTCGTTGGTAACCAAAATGCGCATGCCCGAGACCGTACCGAACCGGGACTCGAATCATCCGTTCCTCCGATCAATCGCCCGTCTCGACACACGGTTTTAGGACCCTCAGGAGTACTGGCAGACTATGGGCCATGATCAAGGCAAATATGACTACCGCCGAGTACGTTGCCGTCCATTTCACCCTGCCCAAATCGGTGGGTGCCAAGACTGCTGACATCCTCGGTGAGTTCACGCGGTGGGCCCCTGTCGCCATGCACAAGACCGACGACGGTGGCTTCCAAATCCATCTCGCGCTCGACCCGGGCAAGCATTACCGGTTCCGTTATCGCCTCGACAACGAGCGTTGGGAAAACGACCCTCACTGCGACGGCTACGTGCCGAACGAATTCGGCACCGAAGACTCCGTCGTCGATCTCACCAAGGTCTGACTATTTCATCGCCAACGAGTTCGGGGGACTGGCGATTCCCGAACGCAGGTTGAGTGGTGCCGACGTAAGGAAACACGCGTACCGACCATCGTCGGCGCAGTCTGCAGCGAGGTGCTCGAGATTCCACATCTCGCCGAGAGGCAGCCCAAGCATGGGCAGGAACCAGGTGTGGGTAAACACTTCGTGCATGCGAGAAGGATCGTTTCGAATAGCGGCACGTTGCTCGGGTGGGAGAAGCGAGCCGGGCGACATGACCTCCACCATTGGGTTGTCGGCCGCCACAGCCGCGATATGCAGATCCCACAAGAACTCGGCCGTTTCAGCGCCGGGCATGAGGCCAGGGGTGCTCGGCCTTGGCTGGCCGGCGAAGGCCGCTCGCTGATCGAGCGTGAGTGATTCGTACCAGCCAATCCAACCGGTTCGCAGCAGAAGTACATCGCCTTCCTGAATCTCGACAGCCTGGGCCGCAAGTGTGGCGAGGACTTCCGCGGCATCGATCGGATCTGGCGCGTCGTAGATCAACTGCCGACCGATTGAAGCGCGCCAGCGACCGACGTCTGCAACCACCGCTCGACCGGCGATACCGCGTCGCGCCCAGTGATGCATACCGTGATCGTCACTCGGCAGACCCCCGTAGAAACCGCTGTCGTGATTGCGAATGTGACGAAAGCCGTCCCACTGCGACGAGGACTGAGTGTTCCAGTCGTGCAGCACGTCATCGGACCACAGCGCCCCGTCCGGGCCGACGATGTCATGACGAAAAGGAGTGCGGCCGAACAGTGGCGGGTTCGGCAGTTCCATTTCCCAGTTCAATGCAAACATCGCGCCCCGCGTCACGAGCTTGGCCGCCTCGGCGACGCGTTCGGGTGTTTGCAGATTGAGGCAGCCGAAATAGTCAGGCGTCGGCCAGACATCCCACGCGCAGGGGTGGCCGTTGCGAAGGGGAAGATCAGCGAAGCGCGGCAGTTCGGACATGTCCACAGCATGTCATCCGCCATCTACCCTCTTGTGATGGACATCGCTCGTGGACCCGGCCCTCTCGACGGCGTGCGCGTGCTGGACTTCACCCGCGTGCTGTCGGGCCCTCACTGCACCCGCATGCTCGTTGACCTGGGGGCCCACGTCATTAAGGTGGAGCCGCCCGACGGAGATACGACTCGCTTGACGTTCCCCAAAGTGGCCTCGATCGCCACGTACTTCTCACAACAGAACTGCGGAAAACAGAACATCAGTCTCGACCTGCGCCAACCGGAGGCAATTTCGTTGCTGTTGCAACTGGTTGATCAGATCGACGTCGTGGTCGAGAACTACCGACCCGATGTCATGGACCGGCTCGGTCTCGGTTGGGACGTGCTGCGCTCCAGGAACCCACGCCTGGTTTATGCGTCGATTTCGGGGTACGGCAGCACCGGCATGTGGGCCAACCGTCGCGCCTACGCTCCAGCCATTGCCGCCGAAATGGGAACCCTGGCCCTCGCCTCCGACGCCCATGAGGGTCGGGTGTCGTCTGACCCGATCAGCCACCCCGACCTGTTCGCCGGACTCGAGTGCTTCGCGGGCATACTCGCCGCGCTTTACGCCAGGGAACGGACTGGCCTGGGTCAACGAGTGGAGGTGTCGATGGCGGAAACGATGTTGTCCGTCAACGAGCACGTCCACTGGATTCTGCAACGTGATCTCGACGGAGTGAGTGAGGACAACATCGTGCCGAGCTTCCGTACCGAGGAGTACCCGGTCGTGACTGCGGCGAACGGCGAGCGGGTGCTGATCTCCGGTCACCCTGCGAGCGAGGGCACGTTCCAGGAGTACTGCCTGCTCATCGATCGTACGGATCTTGGCGACGACCCACGGTTTGCCACGGTGGAGCTGCGCAAGACCAACCTGACCGTGCTCGTCGGCATGATTGTCACCTGGGCTGCGACCCACGATGTCGACACACTAGTATCGCTTGTTGACGCTGGCGGCTTTACCGTCGGCGTTGTCCGTTCGGTTGCCGAGGCAGCGACATCGGCGTGGGCCGTTGAGCGGGGAGCCATTGTCGAGATCGACAACCGCGCCGGTGGCACGCTGCGCATCCCCAACTCCCCCATCCGATTCTCCGACAGCGACGCTGGCGTCCGTGGCCACGTGCGCTACCGAGGCGAGGACAACCGAACCGTGCTGCATGAGCTGCTCGGCCTTGCCGACGTCACCGTGGATGACCTGGAAGCCCGGGGCGTCATCTCCAGTCGTCTGCCGAAGCAGCGCTGACCAAATGCGCCGATAGCGCGGGCTTGCGACAAGATTGGAGAATGCCGAAACCGCGTCCCGTGTCGACAGGATCGCGGCGCGGCATTGTGCCAATGAAGGCGGTCTCAGGCACTCTGCCGACCAGTGACGACGGCTGGGCATACGAGGTGAAGTGGGACGGCTATCGCACCATTGCGTGGGTTGCCGGTAGCTCGTTGATGTTGCAGAGTTCGAACCTGATCGACGTCACGGCGAAGTGGCCGTCCCTCGGTGACCTTGCGCAACACGTCAACGCCGACAGCGCAGTGCTTGACGGAGAAGTGGCCTGCTTCGACGAGCATGGCCGCACCCGGTTCGAGTGGCTGCAGCAGGGCACCAAGCCAGTCACGTTTGTGATCTTCGACGTGCTCGGCATCAACGGAAACGAGACGATGGGGTTGCCCTACGAACAACGGCGAGAGCTCCTGGCATCGCTCGTGGAACCGGACGGCCCGTGGTTGCTTCCCGACTATGTGACGGGTGCCGGAAAGGGTGCCGAGTTGGCCGAACTCACGAGAGCGGCCGGCGCGGAAGGTATCGTGGCCAAGCGACTCGACTCGATCTACGTCCCCGGCAAACGGGCCACAACATGGCGCAAGATCAAACACCGTCATGAGCAAGAGTTCGTTATCGGTGGGTACACAACCGGAACGGGCGCTCGGTCGACTTCGTTTGGTTCGTTGGCCCTCGGCTATTACGTCGGTGACGAGCTTCGGTTCGCGGGTACGGCCGGAAGCGGCCTCGATCACGCCATGATCGACAAGCTTTTCCGGTGGATGAAAGCGCACCCGGCACCATGCCCGTTTGTACCACCTCCGCCGCGAGAGGTGATGCGAGAATCTGTTTGGTGCGAACCGCTCCTGGTTGCGCAGTGCGCGTTCACGGAGTGGACCGAAGAAGGTCTGATGCGCCACCCGGTGTTTCTTGGTCTCCGCGATGACAAGAGCCCAACAGATGTGACGAACGCGCCCTGACAGCGAGGTTCCGGGGCCACATGCCGAGCTTGTGTTCTTCGGCATGCGGCCCCAGTATCACTCGGTTACTTGATGAAGCTGGCGATGAGCTCGACAACCTTGTTCGGCTGTTCACGCTGCACCGACTGACCAGCCTGATCAACCGACTCGTAACGGAAGTCGGGGCGGATGGCCTGGAACTCGGCCGGGGTATCGATGGGCTGTCCGATGCCTACCGCCTCAGCCTGGGCGCCGAAGATGGCCAGCACCGGCTGCTTCACGTTGGCTGATGCCTCCGCGAAGGGCTTGTAGATCTGGCCACCGACGAAGCTGAACGCAAGGAAGCGCCGGTCGAGGTCTTTGCCAGCCAGACCGGCTTCGGCTCGACGAATGGCGTCGGTTGCCAACGCATCATTGAAGTATGCACCCTTGGAAAACTGGCTGAAACCAGGGTCAACAAACAACGAAGAGTAGAAGCCGATTCCGAAGCCAGGGTTTCTAATGAACTGGTCATACAAACCTTGCTGGCGAGGCGACGGCGGACCGGCCAGGTTCTTGATGCCCTGCGGCGAAAGCAGCACGACGCCCTTCACCAGGTCCGGACGGGAACCAGCAACATCGAGCACGGCCGTGGCAGTCAGTGACTCGCCAACAACGTATGCCGGGTGCTGCACAACGTTCACAAGGAAGCTCTCAACGGCCCGATCAATAGCAGCGATGTCGTACGCCTTCGCCAACTTGTCGCTATCCCCCGCGCCCGGCAGATCCACCAGCCACACGCGGTACTTGGCATCGAGAGCGGACAACACTTCGCTGTACGAGCGATGCGAGGCGCCCCCGAAGATGCCGTGGTACAGCACCAACTCCGGCCCGTCGGAACCGGCCTTCGGCGCACGGTACTTCACGTTTCCGAACTCCGGCAACGAGGCCGTTGCGTCCAGTCGTGATCGGCTGGCTGACGGACCGGCGAACGTTTCACATTCGCTGAGTGCTCCGGGAGCGAACGGCTTGTCCGCGCACACGAGCAGCGAGAGTGGCGTCTTGGCGTCACCGATCTTGCCGATGGCAAATGCCGTGGTGCGTTGTCCGGCGGGCAAAGGCAGGCCGTCTACGACAATGGCGTCGTCGGTTGTACCGGTCGCCCGAGCGCTGATGATTGCGTAGTCGGCGACGGGCACCGATGCGTAGCGGGTTTCACCCGTGGGTGCCGCTCCGCGGAACGGCACGTTCGTGAAAGCCGGGGTGAAGTTCGTGCTGTAGCCAAAGCCAACATCGACCGCCGGTGTGCCCGGTGAGGCATGCACGAACTTCACCTGCGAGGTGTTGTCCTCATCCTCACCGCTGGGCTGCTCGGCGTAGGGCGTCAACTGGAAGCTGGCCAAGTCACCAGTGGCCGCGACCGTTGTCTGAGAGCGCTTGCCGACCTTCACTTCCGTGTCGGCCAGGCCAGCAAGCGGGGTGTTGCAGTCGGCTGCTCCAGGAGCAACCACCCGTATCGAATAGGTGCCTGCCGGAAGCGGTACGTATCGGCTGACCTGACCGTACGAGATGCATTGCGGGGTACCGAGCGTTTTCAACACCGGGCCGAGGAACGGCAGCCGGCCGCTCTTCACACAGAGGTCGACGGCCGGAGCGTCGGGTACGAGGTGAGCAACCCGGACAAGGCCAATATTGCGGGGGATGCGGGCTCGATCCTTTGGTGAGGCCGAGGCAGCTGATGCGGCGAGCGGAGTGCCGACCAGGGTGGCGGTGAGGAGGAAGAGAGATGCTGCGCGGGTGGACGATTTCATGCAGGCTCCAAGGGTTGGTTTGTCAAGGTCCTGCCCTCATGGTTCGGTTGACGAACGATTTGGGTTCGGTGGATCTGGTGACAACTTGGCGCGTTTTCGTGGCCGGTTCGGTAACGCCGCTACCTGACCGATGAATATGGATCCGCTCAGACGGTCGGACGCCGATGGGCCCATGGCTGGGCCAGTTCGAGCGCTCGCCCGATGCGAAGGACGCTGTCGTCCTGCCAGCGTCGGCCGACAATCTGCACACCGATCGGCAACCCGTTCGCGTGCTGGCCAGCGGGTACCGACAACACCGGGCACGGCGCCACCAGGTTGAAGACGGCCGTCATGTCGGCCGAGTGATAGCGACCATCGTCGGGCTTGGGGGCGCCACGAACCTGATCGGCTTTTGCCGCGGGTAGGGGCGGTTGTGCCATGGTCGGACAGATCAGGGCGTCGTGGTTCCCGAGCACGGCAGCGATCTTGCGCCACACCTCGGTGCGCTCGATTTCGAGTCGCTTCAGTTGCACGGCGCTCAGGCTGTTGCCGAGGTCGATGAGCCGCAGGACATCGGGGTCCATGCGGTCGGCGAACTCGTCCATGAAGTGACCAAAGTAGGCAGCCATGAACACGCCCCACAGTTCGGTCCACATCACGTCGGCCCGCTTGGTTAGGCCGACCTCAACCTCTTCCACGATCGCGCCAGCGCCGCGCCAGGCGTCGGCCGCCGCGCGCACGGCCGATTTGATCTCGGGGTCAACCGCCCAACAGCCGAGGTCGATACTGAGACCGAGGCGCATGCCCTTCACGTCGCCGGTCAGTGGCTGGGAGAGATCAAGCGGCGTGGTCACGGTCTGAATGTCACAGTCGTCAGGACCCTGTGTAGCGGCCAGGAACAGGCGGGCGTCGTCGGTGGTGCGAGCGAGCGGACCATGGTGCGAGATGTTGTCGAACAGGCTCGGCAACACGTCCATCGGGATGCGACCCAAACCTGGCTTCAGACCCACCACGCCGCACCACGCAGCCGGGATGCGAACCGAGCCGCCCATGTCACTGCCCTCGGCCAACGGCACACAACCCGATGCGACGGCCGCGCCGCTTCCGCCCGATGATCCGCCGGTCGTACGCGTCAGGTCCCACGGGTTTCGGGTCGTGCCCCACAGCGGGCTGTCGGTAATGAGGGCGTGGGCAAACTCCGGTGACGTTGTCTTGCCAACGATGATGGCGCCGGCCCGCTGCAGTGACGTGACCATCGCAGCGTCGTGGTCGGGCACCCAGTGCTCGTGCGTGTACGAGCCAAGCGTGGTGCGCCTCCCCCGCTGCGGTGTGGTGTCTTTTATCGCCACCGGCACGCCGTGGAGCAAGCCGAGGTCATCGCCTCTCGCAACAGCCGCCTCTGCGGTGCGCGCATTGGCCAGCGCATCTTCGGCGTACGACTCGGTGAAGCAGTTCAACGCTGGCTGCACCTTTTCGATACGGGCCAATGCGTTGGTCACAACCTCTACCGGTGACAACTCCTTGGCGGCAATCCGGCTCGCCATCTCAGCTGCGGGCATGTAGGCAAGATCGAGATCAACCATGCGGCCGACCGTATCGCCTCGGCGTCACTCCCCGACGAGCCCGTCGATTGATTGGCGGATCAAGTCGGCATGTCCGTTGTGGCGAGCGGTCTCTTCGATCATGTGAACGAGGATCCATCGCATCGAGTAGGGGATTCCCTCGCGACGATCGTCGACGGCCGAAAGCATGTCGAGTGACTCGACATCGGCCAGGGTTGCCTGACTACGGGCGACGGCAGTCCGATAGAGCGCCGCCAGGTCGTCAGGCGAGTCGTTCTTGGCCGAGTGCATCTCCCAGTCACCATCGTCACCAAACGGAGCGCTGGCCCAAGGCTCCACTTCGATTCCAATAAAGCGCTCTTGAAACCAGCTGTCCTCTACCAGCGCGAGGTGCTTCGTCAGGCCTGCGAGCGTGAGGTCTGATGGCGGCAGCGTCTGATTAAGCTGCTCGTGCGTGAGCCCGGCGATCTTCGACAGAAAGGTAGCCCGGTGATAGTCGAGAAACGCCACCAACGTTGTTCGCTCATCCGCCTGCAGGTGTGGATCGATGCGTTCCATACGTAGATTTTAGTCCGCAACTGGTGCCGGTCTCAGGTGCAGCAAAGGGTTCGTGTATCAGGCAGCTGCTCGGCTACCGGTACTCGTCCGAATTTTGAGCACAACGCCGTTCTACGCCGGCGGAAGTTTCAGCAGGAGGGCCCTGTCCGCGTCCCTCAGCGCCTTAATTTTTGGGCTTAGTTCCTGGACGACCTGCACGGCTGTCTGCTCGCTCGCCCGAAGTAGAAGATCGTTAAGGCCGGACGACGAGGCGCACTGTGCATCGGCCACCGCAGCAACCCGCTCCTGCTCCGTAAGCGTCGGTGCACTCAAGTACTTTCGCAGCAGGTCTCGCCTGTCCGTGGTGTCACCTACGCCTTCTGCGATCATGCACGCTTTCCATGCAGCGGTGACTGCCGGGATGCCAGCGTCCGACTCAATCGACTCGGTCTGCCTATTTTGAAAAAGGGTTACAATCTCCGAGTAGAGCTGCCGGGTAGCGTCCACTCCGACCTTCGCAACTTCGTCGCCGACCGACGAGCGGCATCCCTTGTCCCTCTTGTCATCACCTTCAAGCGCAGCGAGAAGTTTCGGGTCGGTTGGTCGTATCACTCCTGCCGATAGGTCTTCACGCTGCTGGAATCCGTTCTTCTGAGCCTCGGCCGTGCCTCGAATCGGAAGCCAAAAGGAGTGGTCGCCGCTTCCCTCATCGACAGTGGGCTGAAGTACTCCGTCGAAGCTGATCCCGCGCGCAGCCAAACAGTCTTTGAGCAGGCGCGCTTCCAGAATTCGGGTTCGCCGCCGGACTTCCTTGCCGTCCGGCCGGGCGCCCTCAAGCGACTTGTCTCGGCGCACAGCGGCGACCGGGTCGTCGTCCAGCGGTTTTGATTCCGACGTCGCAGGAGGGGTCGTGAATGGCACCACTGTCGAGATAACGGAGGGCTGAGACTGCGCGCCGGTCGTCACTTTGGCCTGGGTCCCGCAGCCAGCCACTATTGAACCGGCAGCGATCAGCGCGAACATCTTTAGTCTCATGGTTTTGGGTCTTTCAGACGATCGGACAGTTGCCCGGTAGGGAGTAGAAACCAGCAGCGACGTAGTTCTGATTTGGCCTTGGAGAAAGGCCTACCCACGTACGATTGTCGTACGGCATTTGCCGACAACCAGTCTGTGATAACCCGAGGTACGTGTAACGTGACCATCGTCCAACGATAGGTGCACCGCCGGAAGGCGGGAAGTAGGTACAACCACCCTGTCGATTGCGGACCTGATCGGTCGGTGCTCCGTACTGTCCCAGCACATAGACGGTCCAAGTTCCATTGTCATTGCAAGCGAAATCGGCTGCAACGTAGGTGTAGCTGCTTCCGCCACCAAACCAAACCAGACAAGCGTTACCGCTGAAGCAAGTCGACTGAATGGTAACGGCGTTTGCGAACGAGTTCGGAGGGGCAAGACTTCCGAGCAACACCAGTGCAAATGCCGTGAACACTCTTGTTGCTGTCCGTTTCATCTTGTCATTGTAAAAAAAAATGGGCAGTGTCAACGGTCTTGGTCTGCAGCGCGGTAGAGAGCAGCGAGATCATCGGGCGAGTCGTTGCTTGCCGAGAGCATCTGCCCATCATGATCCTCGTCGAACGGGGCGCTGGCCCAAGGCTCAATTTCCACGCCCACAAATCGCTCCTGAAACCACGAGTCTTCAACCAGGGCAAGATGCTTGGTGAGGCTGGCCCGCAGCGTGAGATCGGACAGCGCCAGCGCAACGTTCATCTGGTCATGGGTCAGCCCATCGATTTTCTGTAGAAACGTTGCCCGGTGATAGTCGAGAAACGCCACCAACGTTGTGCGCTCATCAGCCTGCAGGTGTGGATCCATGCGTTCCATGCGCGCAGGCTACGCCGCCGGGCCAGCGGCCAGAAGTTGGCTTACCTTGACCAGCTCGTAACCTTTGTCACGAAGACCTTTGATGATGCCGGGGAGGGCGTCTTGCGTCTTGGGCGCATTGGCTTTGGTGATGTGCATGACCACGCCGCGTTTCGAGCCGGATTTGGCCAGACGCAACACCTGATCGGTTATGGCCTGAGCGTTCGTGCCGAACGCATCTCCTGAGGCAACGTCACCGTGGATCACCGTCACCCGTGTTGGCTCGATGTACCGTGTACCTGGGGTGCGTCAGCGGCCGGTGTGCCCAAGGCCGCCACCTCGGTTTTCGCCTTCGAGCTCGTCGACCACGATGATGCGGCACTCTTCCACCCGTTGGATGACGAGTTGGGCGATGCGATCTCCGCGGTGGATCTGATACGGCTCCGTTGGGTCGGTGTTGATGAGGGGAACCTTGAGTTCGCCCCGATAGCCCGAGTCGATCAAGCCGGGGGTGTTGAGTACGGTTACGCCGTGCTTGGCGGCAAGTCCGCTGCGGGGCTGCACAAACCCGGCATATCCAGCCGGAATCGCCAGAGCGAAGCCAGTCGGCACCACGGCGCGACCACCGTTTGGTGCCAGCAGAGCATCGTTGCGGGCGAGCAGATCGAGGCCGGCGTCACCCTGCCGGGCGTAGGAGGGAGGCGGTAAATCGGGGTCCAGCAGGACGATGGGTAGATCGAGCACGATGACCAAGCGTAGAGCGGCGTAGCATCATCGCCATGTTGGCTTGGATGGACCTCGAAATGACCGGACTCAATCCGCAGCGAGATGTGATTGTTGAGATTGCAACACTTATCACCGATGACGATTTGAACATCATCGCCGAAGGCCCCGATCTGGTCATCCATCAACCCGACGATGTGCTCGCCATCATGGACAAGTTCGTGTTCGACATGCACACACGCTCGGGTCTTTTGCCCGCTATTCAGGCGTCGACCGTCACGCTCGAGCAGGCCGGGGCCGAGACGATGGCGTTTCTTAAGCAGTGGATCCCCACCGAGCGCACCGTGCCGCTCTGCGGCAACTCCATAGGCACCGACCGCCGCTTCCTCGACGCCTACCTTCCCGACATCGAGAACTACCTGCACTATCGATCAGTTGATGTGTCGAGCGTGAAGGAACTTGTCCGACGCTGGTACCCAAGCGTTCGGGCGCAGCGTCCCAATAAGCAGGGCAGCCACCGCGCCCTCGACGACATCCAAGAGTCCATCAACGAGCTCCGCTACTACCGCGAAAACATCTTCATTCCCAAGGTGTCCGTCATGGTCGCTGAAAACGCTCCGGCCGCAACGGAAACGACTCAGCCGGGATAAGCGCGTTCGGATTGCTGCACCGCAGGCAGACCGACCAGGTCGGTGAACGACGAGAAGTCCACCAGGCGGTCACGATGATCGCGCAGGGTGCCGTGTTGGCGGAGAAGCGCGAGAGAGTCTCGCAAGGCCTGGACTGCGGAGAACAAGCCGGACACCGGTGAGACAATCAGCGAGAATCCGATCTGACCAAGTTCGGCTGGCGTGAGGAGTGGGGTCATGCCAGCCTCAACCATGTTGGCGACCAACGTGCAGCCGGGCAATGCGGCGGCGATCTGTTCCATCTCCGCAATCGATTGGGGCGCTTCGACGAACAGGGCATCGGCACCGAAGTCACGGGCCATGCGGGCGCGTTCAATCGCCTCCTCCAGCCCGATCATGGCGCGAGCGTCGGTGCGAGCAGTGACGAAAAGCGACGTCCGATGATCGATGGCCGCCCGCAGTTTGGCGAGCCACTCCTCACGGGGCACCACCTGTTTGCCCATCATGTGACCACACTTCTTCGGGAAGACCTGATCCTCCAAAAACATCCCGGCGGCTCCGGCCTGCTCCCACAGCTGAACGGTGCGGATGGTGTTGATCGGGTTGCCGTAGCCGGTGTCGGCATCCACCACGAGTGCAAGGCCGGGCACCGCGCTATGAACTCGACGGGCGACGTCAATGACTTCGGTCTGGGTGAGCAACCCCACATCGGGCATGCCCAGATACGACCCAGCCACCGCGTAGCCCGACAAGAACGCGACCTCAAAACCAGCCTCGGCCGCGACCAAGGCTGACAAGGGATCCCACACGCCCGGCATAAGCACCGGCTGACCGATTGCCAGTTGAGCACGCAGTACCTCAGAGCCGTTCATGACCCCAGTCTGCCCGATAATGACCTACTTGCGGCTGGCCATGAGGGGCATGACTTTGGAGCCGAACTCGTCGGTGGCGACGGGGTAGTCGTCGAAGACGCACATGACGCCCTTCACACCGGGGATAAGCGCGATCTCGTCGAGCTTGGCCGCGCAGGTGGCGTGGCTGCCGACAATGGCACCGATGTTGAGGTTGAACGCACCCTGCATCTCGGTGATCTTCTCGGCTGTGGCTCCGGCAGTGTCAAGCGATGCCTGACCGGTCATGAACGCGATGGCACCGAGGTCGGCGCCGTCGCGGTAGCTCTGCCACTTGGCCTCGGCCTCAGCATCGGTGGCACCCATAGTGATCTGCATAAGCACGTACACGCCAACATCACGTCCACTCGCCTCCGCGGCCGCGACGAGACGACCGGCGTCCTTACGGACGACATCAAGATCGCTGGTGCCGATGATGAACTGGTAGTCGCCGTACTCGGCACAGAACTTCATGCCGCGATCGGATTGCCCGGCGCACACGAGGGGCACGCCACCGTTCTTCGGTGGCGGCGACAGACGGCAGTCATCCATTTGGAAGAACTCGCCCTTGAGGTCGCTGGCGCCGGTTGACCACAGGTCCTTCATGATGGTGACGTATTCCTCGGAATAGTCGTAGCGACGCTCGTAGTACCAGTCGCCGGGCCAGACACCCATCTGCGAGTACTCGATCTGATTCCAGCCCGACACAATGTTGATGCCAAAGCGTCCGTCGGAAATGTCATCGATGGTGGATGCCATGCGAGCGACCATCGCCGGGTTCATGGTGGGCAGCGCCACCGATGCGTAGAGCTTGATCTTCTCCGTGACGGCGGCGAGGCCAGCCATGAGCGTGAAGCTCTCGAGGTTGTGATCCCAGAACTCGGTGGACCCACCGAAGCCTCGGAGCTTCACCATCGACAGGAGGAACTCAAAGCCGTGCTGTTCAGCCTTGGCCGCAACCTTGCGGTTGAGGTCGAAGCTCGGCATGTATTGCGGAGCGTTCTCCGACATCATCCAGCCGTTGTTCCCAATAGGAATAAATATGCCCAAATCCATGACAGCCCCCAAAGCGTCGAGTGGTTTGACGCATGGTAGCCACGTTGCGCAAGGCCCGTCGCGCGTGGCCGTTAGCATCGGGTGCATGCCGGATGCGACGACGGGGCCGTTTACGGGGCGATTGGGATTTGGTCGATCAAGCGCGCTGGTGGTTGTGGATATGGTGCGGGCGTACACCGACCCGCAGTATCCGCTTTACATCGGTACTCATGCTCCTGAGGTTGTCGGTGCCATTACGTCACTGGTGGATGCAGCCAGGCTCGCTGGGGTACCAGTCATCTACACCGGGGTGCGTTACGAACCGGGTGGCGCGGATGGTGGAATCTTCTTCCGTAAGGTGCCGCCGCTCGAATTGTTCGTTGGCGAGAGTGATGCCGGGAGTCTGGTGCCGGAGCTCTCACCAAGGGCCGACGAGCCGTTGATTCTGAAGCAGTATGCATCGGCCTTTGGTGTACGCCGCTGGCCCCGATGCTGCATGCGCGTGGCGTCGATACCGTGATCCTGGCCGGTGTCTCTACAAGTGGATGCATCCGCGCCTCGGCAACGGATGCGATGCAACACGGCTTCATCCCGGTTGTGGTGCGTGAAGCCGTGGGCGACCGAAACCAAGGTCCTCACGATGCCAATCTGTTCGACATCGCGGCCAAGATCGGCGACGTTGTTTCGTTGGAGGAAGCACTCGCCCATATGCGGCAGACGGCAGCTTCCCGGTAGCCTCACCTGAATGTCGGCGACCGTGCGGGAAGAACAGCAGCAGGCCGTCGATGACATCACCGAAGTAGCGCCAGGCATTCTGCGGCTGCAATTGCCCATTCAGATGCCGGGTCTTGGCCACGTCAACTGCTATCTGTTGGAAGACGAGCGGGGCTTCGCGGTCGTTGACCCTGGCCTTCCCGGCGATGCGTCGTGGGCTGCGTTGACGGCAGGATTCAAGCGGGCCGGTGTGCCCATCGCCCGGGTACACACCGTGGTGGTTACGCACTCGCACCCGGATCATTTCGGCGGCGCTGGTCCGCTGCGGGCCGAGACGGGAGCCGATATCGTCAGCCACCGACTGTTCCGGCTGATGTTCAGTTTGGAGACCGGCGAGGAACATGCCGATACCAATCCCGAGCAACTGGCCGAGGACGACCCGAGCGGCAATCCGCTATCGAGGCCGGCGCGTTTCGGCGGCGAGACACCATGGGGAAACACCCCGTATCAGCCTATGAGCGACGAGGATCGAGCCAAGTTTCTGGGCATGGGCCGGCGGATCGAACCAACGCCAACGGTCCGCCTTGATGAGGCCGATCACATCATGCTGGCCGGTCGTCGCTGGGTTGCCATTCACACGCCCGGGCACACCATTGACCACCTCTGTCTGTTCGACCCCGAGGAAGGTGTGCTCCTTTCGGGTGACCATGTGCTGCCAACGATCACACCGCACATCTCGGGCATGGCCGAAGGGTCCGATCCGTTAGATGACTACTTCGGTTCGCTTCGCAAGGTCGCCGCGCTCACCGGGGTGAAGCACGTGTTGCCCGCGCACGGTCATCCGTTCGTGGAGCTATCGAAGCGATGCAACGGCATCATCGAGCACCATCAGGAGCGCCTCACTCGCCTCTCTGATGCATCGGCCGAAATGGATCGGCCCGGCACCGTGAACGACTACATGAAGTTCCTCTTCCGTGAACGGTCGTGGGGTTCGATGGCCGAGAGCGAAACCTACGCGCACCTCGAACACCTCCGCATTGCCGGGCAGGCGTCATGTGAGCGACACGACGGCCAGCTCGAATACAACGTGCAGCACCCGCTTCGTCCCATCGACGACTGAACGAGTAAACACAGCGTCCTATGCCCGAAGGCCATACCGTCCACCGCAATGCTCGTGATCATCAGAAGTACTTCAAAGGGCAGCTGGTTGAAGTGACCTCACCACAGGGCCGCTTCGCCGGAACAGACGATCTTCGGGGCGCTCGGCTGGAGAGCGTTGAAGCCAACGGCAAACACCAGTTCATTCGCTTCGACAACGACCTGCTCATCCACGTCCATCTCGGTCTGTTCGGCAAGTTCCGCGTGCACAACACACCAGCCGCCGAGCCGCGTGGTGCTGTGCGCATGCGCATCGTGGGCGCCAACACGGTGCTTGACCTGAGCGGGCCGACGGCGTGTGACATTGGCACCGATGAGCTCTACGACTCCATCGCCGCGCGCCTCGGACCCGATCCGTTACGCAAGGACGCTGACGTACCAAAGTTCCTCGCTCGGGTAGCGAAGTCCAAGAAGTCGATCGGGCAGTTACTGATGGATCAGGCGGTCATCGCTGGTGTAGGCAACGTGTACCGAGCCGAAGCGTTGTTCGTCAACAACATCTGGCCCGAGCGCGCCGGCAACGACCTCTCAGACGACGAGCGCCGCGCGGTGTGGGCCACGACCGTGAAGATGTTGGAAGCCGGCGTAAAAGCTGGACGCATCGTCACCATCGCCAAAGACGATCCCGATCTACCCAAGAACGCGCAAGCCCGCGACAAGCGGACGTATGTGTACAAGCGGGACAACTGCCTGCACTGCGGCACCGAAATCCGCCGCTGGAACATGGCCGGCCGCTGGTGCTACGCCTGCCCCACCTGCCAAACCTGACACAACTTATCTGCCTCGCCTTAACACTGTTCGGGCTAGCGTGCGCGGATGGAACCGTCTGATCTTGGAGCGTATCGATCCGTTTCGGCCGTAGCGGTATCACCCGATGGCACCCGGGTTGCGTACGTCGTCGGTGCGATCGACATGCCAGCGAACCGTTACCGCAGCAGTCTTTGGTTGGCTCCGGCTGACGGTTCGTCTCCACCGAGACCGCTCACCTCAGGCGACGCCGACGAGAGCCCGGCATGGTCACCCGACGGTCGATTCCTGGCCTTTACCTCCGAGCGCGGCGCGACCGATACAAAGCACTCTCTCCACGTCTTGCCCGTCGATGGACCGGGCGAAATCGTCACCATTGTTACCTCATCAGAGGCGTTCACTTCACTCTCATGGTCGCCCGATGGAACATCGCTCGCGTATCTACAGCGCGCACCTACCGCTGACGCGAAAGTCACCGACGAAAAGGCCCGACCGCCGCGAAGAATCACCCGGTTTTTCACGCGCCTCGATGGTGAGGGGTGGACGTTGGATCGGCCAACCCACCTTTGGGTCGTACCGGTTGACGGCTCGCTTGTGCCCCGTGATCTGACACCGGGGGAGAATGAGTTCTCCACGTTCGATTGGCTCCACGGCGGTCAGGGTCTCGTGTGCGCCGGGGCCGCACACGAAGGTTGGGATCGTGATCTCCAAACGCA
Organism: Acidimicrobiia bacterium; assembly: GCA_043730435.1. Taxonomy (GTDB): domain Bacteria; phylum Actinomycetota; class Acidimicrobiia; order Acidimicrobiales; family Ilumatobacteraceae; genus JANMCE01. Next base: position 15,990 of record JAYTKG010000018.1, read on the forward strand.
TCTGCACACGGTGACGCTCGGCGGGACTCGCCGCCAGATCACCTCCGGTTCAATTTTGAGTGAGGCTCCCTCGGTTTCGCCCGATGGCAGACACGTCGCGTTCGTTGGACGTGACAACCCGTTGAGTGATCCACACAATTGGCTCATCGGAGTTCTCGACCTTGGCACCGGCAAACGTCGGTGGATCGAGACCGGCTTTGACCGCACGTGGAGCCCGTACCCAAGCCCTGGCGCGCCGAAGTGGCTGGACGACAATTCGATCCTCGGCGTCGTTGAGGATCGCGGCAACACGCATCTGTACCGAGTGCCAACCAGTGGCGCACCGATCGAACTGGTGGCCGGAGGTGACCAGATCATCACCGCGTTTGACCATGCATCCGGCACGATCGCAGCCGCAGTGAGCCTTGCTCATCGACCGTCAGAGCTCGTCGTGCAACGCGGTCTGACCGGCACTGCCGCCACGGTGTCGGATGCGACGAGATCGTTCTGTGCCGTGGCCAAGCCCATCACGCCCGAGCGCTTCACGGCCGGAGATCACGCCATCGATGTCTGGGTGTTCCTGCCGCCAGGCTACGACCCCGATCGGCTCGCCGGCTACCCGCTGCTGCTCAACATCCACGGTGGCCCATTTTCCCAGTACGGCAACCGGTTCCTCGATGAAGCTCAGGTTCAGGCCAGCGCCGGCTACGTCGTGGTGTTGTCGAACCCACGCGGCGGCTCGGGACGCGACACCGCGTGGGCTCGCTCTATTGCCGGACCAAAGTCCGCCGATCAACCCGGTACGGGCTGGGGTTCGGTTGATGCCGACGACATCTTGACCGTGCTCGACTCGGTGCTGGCTCGCCACCCTGCGGTCGACCCGGCACGCGTCGGCGTGATCGGCGGCAGCTACGGCGGCTACCTGACCTCATGGCTTATCGCTCACTGCGACCGTTTCGCCGCAGCCTGTTCAGAGCGCTCGGTCAACAACCTGCTGTCCCTGGAATGGACAAGCGATATCAGTACCGCATTCCGCACCGAGATCGGCGTCAGCCATCTCGACGACCCCGAGGAATACCTGCGCATGTCGCCTATCCGCTTCATGCGCAACATCAACACGCCGCTGCTGATCATGCATTCCGAAGACGATCTGCGCTGTCCCATCTCGCAGGCCGAAGAGTTGTTCGTCGCCCTTCGCATGCTCAACCGTGACGTCGAGTTCGTGCGCTTCCCGGGTGAAGGCCACGAGCTCAGTCGGTCCGGTTCACCGATCCACCGCCGACAACGCTTCGAGATCCAGCTCGAATTCTTCGATCGCTACCTCGGCTCGAACCGTTCGCGGCATGGCGAAATCTCCGGGTGAACGTTAGAAGTTAGACGGGGGTCAAATAGTCGAAGACGTCTGCGATAGGCAGGCCCTCAGCACACGCCGTCGCAAACCAGGCTTGATCGACGCCAAGTGCGTAGAGATTGTCAATACCATTTTCCTCAGGAGCCCCCCACCCCACGATTCCTAACGGCGTGGAGTTTGTCCGGTTATCGGCGCTGCCTTTGTTGAGAGGCCTGGGCGTGGTGCCGCAGGTTGAGGCTGTTTGCTTGGGTACCGGTCTCGCGACGGGTGAAATCGTCTCGTTCGGCAGGCGAGTCACTACGGTCGCAGTGAATTGGCTTCGATCACCGGAAAAGCTTCCTCGCAGCCTGGCTATGAGCACGTGCATGTCGGCCCAGACCCAAGGGTTGTAGTCGTCGAAATTGAACCCGACGATCTTGACACCGGCGCACCCATCCACGGAACTGTTGCCGCCGCCCGTACCATCGGCGGCGGGTCCGGCACCCAAGATCGCGCCAAAACACCAGTCGATCTCGGCAGGCTTCGAATGCCTCCGAACGACGTACCCGACACCCTCCCAAACGGTGGTCGTCGGTGAGATGCTCGAAGATGTCTGCGAGCTCGGTGGCTGAGCCTGTGGCGCAGATGTTCCGATAGCTCTTTGGGCATTTGCTGTTGTGTTGCCAAGGTCCGAGGTCTATCTCGCTACTCAACCGAACAGGCCCTCCGGCTGTGCTTTAGGTAGGGGCTTGAGGTCGGAGACTAGAGCCGCAACGTCTCGATGGAAGTGGCGGGCGAGGCCGGGGCCTTCGATGTTGTTAGGGGTGTGGAAGAAGACGAACGGCTCGCGACCTTCAGCCAGCCATTCGGCGATCTTCGGGAGCCACTTTTCCCAAAACAGCGGGTTGGCGTCGGCATCGTTTTGGCCGATGAAACGCACGATCGGATGGGGACCGGTGGCCACGGGGCGCACCGGTAGCTGCGGTTTTCGATGGAAGGCTTCCTCCTCTTCCTTCGTCATCACCGGCCCGGCGAAGAACGATCGGCTATCGAGAATGATCCAGTCCAAATCGTGTCGCCGCGTCAGATCGAGCGCAGCCTTGCGAGCCGGGCCGGGCTCGAAGAACGCCGGGTGTCTCATCTCCACCGACCAGCGCCAGTGGCTCGACAGCGTGGCTGCGAAGCGATCGAGCACGTCAAGCGACTCGGGACCGAATGAAGCGGGCAGCTGAATGGAGACTGGGCCGAGCCGTTCACCCAACGGTTCAAGCCGGGTCATGAACTCGGCCAACTCGGAGGCGCCACTGCTTAGCCGTTTTTGGTGGGTGATGATCTGCGGAAGTTTGAATGAGAAGCGGAAGTCGGATGGCGACTGCTCCACCCATTTCGCGACGGTGCGTTCGGTTGGCAACGCGTAGAAGGTCGTGTTGCCTTCAACAGCCGAGAGCACGTTGGCGTATGCAGCCAACTCAGTTCCCACCTTCGTCGAAGAAGGCATCCATCGCCCAACCCACGGTCGGAATGCCCACATCGGGCACCCCACTCGCAGAACGGACACGCCCACAACGTATCCGCCCGAACGTCACAAACAGATACGCGCAGCGCAACGGAATCGGGCTGCCAGGTGGGAGAACCTTGACATCGAAAGCGTATTCAGTCACCATGGTTACTATGTTGGTAAGCATGGTTACTAAGGATCTATCATGACCTGGCAAACAACTGCATCAGCGACAACGACAGCTGGATCGGAACAGATTTGGGCTCTCTGGTCGAACGTATCGAGCTGGAACCGTTGGGATCACGAAGTTGTCAGCTCAACACTTAACGGTGCATTTGCTCTAGGGACAACCGGAACCCTCAAACCGCGCGGCGGGCCCGCCACGAGGTTTGTGATCACCGACATTCGCCCCGTGGTTTCGTTCAGCGATCGATCTCGACTTCCCCTCGCAACCCTCGACTTCCACCACACGCTGTCTGTAACGGATGGCATCACGACCATCGAACACTCGGTAGTGATGAATGGTCCGCTCACTCCCGTGTTCCGCCGAGTCATCGGAACGAAGATCGCAAAGGGTCTCCCCACCGCAGTGGCGGCACTCGCGGCACTCGCGGAGGGCGTCACATGACCAGCGACACCCCTCCTACTACGCCGACCAAACACTGGCTCGGGGTTGCATCGAAGAACCATGTGATGATCGGATTGAGCCAGGGCTTCGGCCAGGTCAACCATGGTCGTCGCGCCCCGCTCCTACGGATGCAACCCGGCGACGGTCTTGTGTACTACTCGCCCCGACACGAGCTCGGCTCACCTGGCACCTTGCAGGCGTTCACCGCGATTGGTCACATTGTGGGCGAAGCACACCAGGTTCAGGTCGCTCCCGATTTTGCCCCGTGGCGCCGACCCGTTTCCTATCGAACCGATGTCGGCGATGCACTCATCGGAGAACTGAAATCGACGCTGCACCTGACAAGTCTTCCCAACTGGGGTTACCAGTTGCGGTTTGGTCTTATTGAGTTGACAGCAACCGATGTCGAGCTGATTTCGAACGCGATGGAAGACGCTTATGCCAGGTTGGCGAAATGACTTCGTTTGAAACCAGGTACGACACTCCAGAGGCCAGCCCTGGGTTTCTCTTGTGGAAAGTGGCCAACCTGCATCAGCGCCTGCAACGCCGAGCGCTGAGCGGTCTCGATCTGACGCCAACCCAGTTTTCGGTGTTGGCGTGTTTCGCAGAACTCTCCAAACACGGGACACCTTCTCAGGCTGATGTCTGCATCCTTGGTGCGTTGGACAAGATGATCGTGTCCGATGCCACCCGCGCACTGGTCGCGAAGGACTTCCTCTCGAAGACCCAGAGCACGACTGATCGGCGTGCAGCAACAATCAAACTCACCCGAACCGGACGAACCGTGTGTAATCGGGCCGTCACCATTGTGGAAGCGCTCGACGCCTCCCTCTTCGATCCAACCCGAGAGGCGAAGCCGCTTGTGGCACATCTCCAAGCGGTTCTTGCCGCAAACGAAGCTGATCGCTCAGCCTTTGTCGCGTGACAGGCCTCTGGACGTGAGGAATTGCGTGCCCGTCAGGGAATCTCGACCGGCATCGGCACCCAGCCAAGCGTCTCGTCAACGTCCCGAGGCAGGAAGCTCTGTTTGGTGAGTCGAGCGGTTTGGATGCGATCAAGACGAAAGATACGACCCGCGTTTCGTAGTCGGCACCAACCGATCAGGAACCAGTCATCGTTCCCCTTGAAGAACCCGACCGCCTCGACGGCTCGATCGGTTTCAGCACCAAGCTCATCTCGATAGGAAAGGTTCACAACGACCTGACGACGAACCGCTTCTTCTACGGATCGACGGACACGATTCCTCGTTGTGATTTGCGGTTTTGATGTCCGGAATCGAGCACGAACGTGATCGACATTGATTCGAGTGGTTGGCGGCAAGCTGTCAAGGAGCCCCTGGGACGCCGACACCGCAGCATCAGCAAACGGCATGTCACCAGCGACCGCAACGGCCACAAGCAGTGCTGTTACCTCGGCAACCGAAAGTGAGAAGACGGTAGTGCTCGGAGCATCCAGTCGATGGTGTCCACCGGTGCGACCACGGTCGGCATAGAGCGGAACACCAGCACCGCGAAGCGCGTCGAGGTCTCGTTCGACGGTGCGACGGGACACGCCAAACTGTGCAGCGAGCCACGACGCGCTCGCAGGCGCGGGTGCCCGGCGGTTAATGACTTCGGTGATGGCGTAGAGCCGTTCAAGTCGCTGCATCCCGCCACCTCACTTGATGTGCACAACAAAATCAACATTTCTCAAAATATCTGACATACAGCTGTCGCACTTGATCCCTACGCTAGGGGAATGACAACAACGCTGGGATACACGATCTTCTACGTGACCGACGTTCGGGCGACGGTTGGCTTCTTTCACGGGGCGTTCGGGCTAGAACCAAAGTTCGTGACCGACGAGGGTGACTACGGCGAGCTCTCCACCGGTGCTACCACCTTGGCGTTCGCAGCTATCCCGCTGGCAATGGACGGCTTGGGATCGGCCGGTGGCTTCACGCCATCGGATCTCAACCAACCGCCGCAAGGCGCTTCCATCACATTCGTCAGCGATGATTTCAACGCGCTGTTCACGCTGGCGATCGCTGCAGGGGCGACCCGCTACGTCGACCCGATTGACAAGCCGTGGGACAAACCGTTGCCTACGTGCGTGATGCCAACGGCATTCTCATCGAGCTGGCCACCCCGATGAGCTGAGGTCAGCGCAGCGGCCCCAACTTTCGACAGAGCGCATCGTCTGGCCCCATCCCGGTCCGAAAGCTTCTCAGCCACGGTCCGCCTTACCGCAGCGCTCGGTATGGCGCTTCCTTGACCGACTGCCAAGGCCGAAAGCTCCCGGCTGGTTTAGAGAACGGTGTTCGGGTCGCAGTTGGCGCCGCAGATGATCACACCGATTCGCTCGCCCGCCACGGGAACGTAGGCACCCGAGAGAATTGCTGCGAACGACGCGGCCCCACCCGGCTCGACGACGAGGCGGAGACCCTGCCAGAGCGCTTGTTGTGCGGCCCGAATCGCTCCGTCAGTCACCGTAACGGCATGCACGCCGAGAGCCGAGCATACGGCGAACGGCACGGCACCTACCTGGCGAGCGCCGAGCGAATCAATGGCCATACCCTCGACCGCAACGGGCACAGGATGACCAGCAGCAAGCGCAGCAGCCAAGCACTGCGAAGTTTCGGGCTCGACGCTGACAACGCGCACTCCCCCGGTGCCGAACCACGCGGCCGTTCCGCTTGTAAGGCCGCCACCACCAGTGGAAGTGAGCACGGTGTCGAGGCCACCTGACTGCTGTTCGAACTCCATCGCACACGTCCCGGCACCGGCCGCCGTTGCGAGATGGTCGAAGGGATGCACCATGAGTGCCCCCGTTATCGCAGCGCGTTCGGTTGCTGCAGCCTGCGCGTCATCGTAAATCGCGCCGCCGATCACGACCTCGGCACCGAGGGACCGGATGCGCTCAGCCTTCAACGCTGGGCTGGATGCAGGCACGAATATCTCGGCTCGATGGCCGAGCGCCCGAGCCGCGTATGCGAGGGCCGCTCCGTGGTTGCCGCCTGATGCGGTGATGACACCGGCCGCCGGAACGGTTGACCCGAGCAGCCGGTGCATGGCACCGCGCGCCTTGAACGAGCCGGTGTGTTGCAACAACTCAAGCTTCAGGATGACAGGTACCGTGAGGCCCGGCACGTCGCCAGGTGACAGCGACAGAACTGGCGTCTTTCGTACCCGTTCGCCGATGAGAGCGGCTGCGGCGCGCACGTCGTCGGGACTGACCGGTGACTGTTTCATCGTGAGCCTCCTGTCGATACGGCGGGCACGGGAAGGTGAACGGTGATCACGAAAGTCTCCAGACTTTTGCCGATGCAAAGGTCGTTGCATCCTCAACGAACCACAGCGAGAACCCATCATCATCACCATCGACCACGACCGACGCATGATTGTGTGGCTCGATGCCGTGGCTGTATTCCATCTCTGCCCGCATGGGGTGACGAATCTCTCTTCGCACGCTGAGTTCTTCCTCAACCGCATTCCAGTACGCCGCATTGTTCATGTGGCCCATGACGTCGAAATCGACAAAGCGAGCGAGGTACGGCGCGCCCGTCGCCGCTGGTGGATCTTCGTGCTGCAGACGAGCCTTCACCGTGCGTCCGCCGGCAGCCTCCCCGTAGGCAGCGGCGAAATCGGGAGCCAACACGGCGGGCCGCAACGTGGCCATATCGATATGAACCCAAAGCGCAGCCGCCTCGATACGAGCACCCCGATCGCCGACGATCGACGTGCGACGTTGCGCCCAACGACTCCCGATGGCGCCGCAGAAGGTGGTCAAGGTCAGCGTCTCTCCGAAAGAGGCTGAGCTGTGTACCTCGATCGCAACCCGTCGCACCACCCAGCTTTGGCCATTGGCGAGCACCTCGTTGGCATCATCGTTGGCGATGTCCTGCAACATGCGGGCGAGCGCGTCAAACCGCAACCGCCCACCCGGACTGGCGTCCCCGAGGCGAACCGCTCGCTGCTGCGTGAACGTACGGCCCGACGTCGGCACCGGCACCATCACCTCATCATCAACCACGACCGCCGACGGTAGTTCCTATCTACACGCCGG